>JBFWRA010000670.1:0-3792 GCA_050249155.1 Isosphaeraceae bacterium
TCCCGTTAGACCTTCTTGGCGAGTGCGACGGCCGCTTCAGGGGTCTCCGGGGAGTTGAAGTCGAACCAGCGTTCGTCGAATTCGATCCGTCGGCGCTGCTTCATCGCGAGGTTCGAGGTCAGGGCGATCACGGCGTCCGCGAGGGCCACCTCTCCTCGGCAACGCGGCTTGTGGTCGGGGTCGTCGTGGTAATTCGAGGCGTTGCCGTGCCGGATGCAGTAGGCGAAGTGCTCCAGTTCCTCGCGATAGCCACGCGAGGGGTCGGCCGTGGCCAGACCGCCCAGCGAGGAGGCCGCCGAGGGCCCGGTCTGACTTGGGCTGGCCTCGACCAGCGGTTTGCCGCTGGCGTTCTTCTCGACGGTCACGCTGGTCGTGCGAGCGCCGAGGGAACCGCCCCCCTCCTTGTACAGCAGGATTTCCTTCTCCCCTTCGACGATCATCGTCCCCCGGGACCCCATCAACATCTCGCCGTAGTTCTCGAAGGCGTTGGTGTTGATCGACGAGTAGGTGACGACCACGCGTTCGCCTGAGTCTCGCTTGGGATCCGCGCCGAGCCGGTATTCGCCACCCGGGAACTCGAACGTGACGAAGACGTGGTCGTCGACTTCGCGACCGTCCTTGTAGAAGAAGGTGCCACCGACTCCCGAGACGGAAAGAGGGTGCTTCTTGCCCAGAAAGATCGAGCAAGCGTCCAGCTGGTGGCTGCCAAGCTCGGCCATCAGGCCCGCGCCGGTGCGGTTGTAAAGCCGCCAGCGGACCAGTTCATCCAGCGACTTGTAGCCGTACTTGGCGAAATCGACCGACTTGTCCAGTTCGGGGATATCCGGCTTCCAGGAGTCGACGTAGACGATTTGCCCGTTCTCGTCGCGGACGTAGACCGGGTCTCCGGTCTTGGGGTCGTAAATCGGCTTGCCGTCACTTCCCTTGGCGACCCGGGGCTGGGCGTTATTGCGGTGCCAAAGCGCCCTGATGTGACGGATCTCTCCCAGGTGCCCCTCGTTGACGAGGAAATTGGCGTTGTCGTACAGGACCGAGTAGTGCCGCTGGTGGCCGATCGCCAGAAGTTTGTTCGTCTCCCGGGCGACCCGGCACATCTCCTTGCACTCGGCGACCGAGTGGGCCATCAGCTTCTCGCAGAAGACGTGCTTGCCGGCCTTCATCGCGTCGATGGCGATGGGGGCGTGGAGCCAGAGCGGCAGCGCGATGACGACGACCTCGACCTCGGGATCGGCCAGCATCGCCTTGGCGTCGGCGTACTGGGTGATCTTCTTCGCCGCCTCGGGGCCGTAATCCTTGTGCGCGGCGAACTCCTTGCGGGCCCGCTCCTGCTGGCTTGGCCGGATGTCGCAGAATCCGATGAAATCCAGGTACTCGCGATTATGGTCGCGGATCATCGCCTGGCAGCCTTCGTTGCCGGTGCCGATGATCGCCGCCTTCACGGCGGACTTTCCGTCCATCCGGCCATAGCCGAAGTAGAACGCGCCGACCGCGGGTGCCGCGGCGGCCGCCTTGAGCCAGTCACGTCGAGTGACGCCGATCGCCCGGTTCGCGTTTTCGCGGCCCAGGGCGCGCTGTTCGGGGGTCAGGTTGGTCATCGTCATTCCCTCTCGAAAGGACCTGGGCTCTTGGGGTTGAGGCGATCTTTACCGTACGTTCCAAATGGGAAACCGGTTCGATTCGGTTCGGCGCGGTCCTGTCAGGACCGGGAGACTTCGGAATGCCGCCAGCGACGGAGCCAGCCGAAGAGCAGGGCGTCGAGACCGACCCAGTGCCCCGTCGGCAGCGCCGCGAGGGCCAGGCAGGCCATCATCTCGACGGCGTTCTTATCGATGAACAGATAGTGGCCAGGGTCGGTCGGATTCTCGGGCATGCCAGGCCAGGGGGGCATCGCCAGGTAGACCAGCGCCAGGAACGCCGCGCCGCTGATCGCGGCGAACCGGGTGAGGAGCCCCAGCATCAGGCACAGCCCAATCGCCATTAATCCATAAGCCGTCACCTGATCGTTGATCTGTAGAGACGTGGGAGGGGGGGCGTATTCGCCCGCCGAGGCGACTTGCTCCGGCGTCGCGAGCTTCAACAGGGATTCCCTCAGGTCGTCGCGCCGGGCCTCAAGTTCGGAGAGCAGGTCCTTACGGTCCCTGTCGAGCACCTTCCGTTGAGACCACGCCCAGGTTTTTTCGGTTTCGAGGGCGTTGGGATTGGCCTCGACCTTACGGACGGCTTCGAGGTCGTGGACGTATTTCTCGATCCGCTCGCGGTTGTCGCGACTGGCGAACCAATCGTCGGCGAAGGCGGTCGCCGCGTCGACCTCGGCTTTCCCCTTGGCGGCCTGCTCGTCGTTAAAGCCGAAGTGTTCGCTGACCAGCCTCACCTGGGCGTGAAGCGAGGCCTTGTAGGAAATCGGGTCGAGCGACTGAAGACCATCCACGTCGGGCACCATGTCCCGGAAGAACGGGGCGAAGGGGCCCGTCGCGTTCCGAAGGTAACCTTCAGCGGTGAACGGCTTCGAGGTCTTGAGAGACTCGACCTTCCAGAGCCCTTCGTAGTGGAAATGCCATCCGATCGTGATTCGGAGAAGCACGAGGAACAGGGCACCGAGAAAGCCTGGGTAGTACGATCGCGCGGCGGACAGGGCGAGGCTCCTTACGACGGTGTTCGACGCCCAGGGGCGTGGAGGGGCCTGGATCCATTCACCAGGGCCTGGCGACTCCTACGAGTATCCCCCTTCCACGACGATTTCGCCAGTGTCCGCCGCGGGAAATCAGTGTTTCGGGGCTTGAATCGCGATGGGGGCCAGGCGGGTTTCCCGGGTACTTTGAAAGTCGGAGGCATCGAGACCCACAGTCACCAGGGTCACGGGGCCTTCCTCCGAACCACGTTCCACGAACAGGGCGGCGATGCCGGGGTTGGCCCGAACGTGGTCGGCGGCGGCGTTTGGTCCCAACAGGTAAAAGGCGGTGGAAAGCGCGTCGGCCTCGGCGGCGGTCGGTGCCAGGACCGTCACGCTCGCTGGGCCGTTGGCGGGTTCGCCGGTCCTTGGGTCGAGAATATGGCCGTAAACGCGCCCTCCCGACTCGAATCGCTGGAAGTCGGACCCGGAGGTCCCCATGCCTCGATTGCGAAGTCGAAGGATACCCAGGGGATGCTCCGGGTCGAAGGGATTCCGCAACGCGACCTCCCAACGACCCCCGAAATCGCCGGGGGGGGAGCCCAGAGCGTACAGGCTCGACCGGCCGCCATGAACGAGGGCCCCGGTCGGGAACCAGTGAGCCCGGATCAACTCGGCCACTCGGTCCAGCGCGTAGCCTTTGCCGATACTCCCGAGGTTGACGATGACACCGGCCCGGTCGAACCGAACGGTTCGGCGCGTCGCGTCGAGGGTGAGTCGCTCAATACCACAACGTGATCTCGCCTCGTCGAGCGCTTCAGGACTCGGGACGCGTAGGGGGCCCCTCGTGAACCCCCAGGCCGCCGAGAGGGCCCCGGTCGTGAGGTCGTAGGCTCCCTGAGTGGCTCGACTGATCTCCAGGCCCTTTTCGAGCAACCCGAACAGTCGCGGTTCGACCTCGACGGGTCCTCGATGCGCCGTCGCGTTCAGCCGACTGAGTTCGGAATCATCTCGATAAATGGTGAGCTGGCTTTCGAGCGTGTCGATGAGGTCGAGCGCCCGGGTCGCCAGGGCCATCGCCCCAGGAACGGTGGCTCCCAGCCGGACCTCGAAGTTCGAGCCCATCCCGGGACGGCTCGCGCGGATCAGGTCCGAAGTCGACAGACGCTCCTCGGTGGGAGGTC
>JBFWRA010000671.1:0-3791 GCA_050249155.1 Isosphaeraceae bacterium
TGGTGTTGTTCGAGTTCTTGCCACCCACCACCACGACCGCCTCGACACGGTCGAGTAGCTCCTCCAACGCGCGTTGATGGTCCTTCGTCGGACGACAGACCGTGTCAATGAACCGGATCTCGGCCGAGGGGTTGCGCTCGGCGATCCTGGCGCGAATCTCGGCCACCAGCGCCTCGGAAGTCGTGGTCTGGCAGACGATCCCCAGTCGCGGGTGAGGATAGGTCGTCACGTCCGCGCTCGTCTCGATCAGGCTGTAACTGGCCAGGTCCTCGACGATCCCCAGAACCTCCACGTGTCCCCGACGACCGATCAACAGAACGTGATACCCCTCCCGCGAGAGTCCCACCGCCGCCTCGTGCGCCCTGGTGACCAGGGGACAGGTCGTGTCGATGAGGGTCCGACCGGCGTTTCGCAGCCGTTCCCGCTCCCGGTCGCTAATTCCGTGCGCCGTGATCAGAACCTGGGAGGTCTCGGGAACCCCCTGTCGATTCGCCTCCTCGGTCCTGCCGAAACCGCGGTTCTCCAGGTCGATCAGAACCACTTCGTTGTGGACCAGCTCGCCGTGAATCGTGACCTCCGTCGGTCGCTCGACACGGTCGATGATCCGGAGCGCGTCACGGACACCGAAACAAAGCCCCATCACCTCCGCGCGAAGAACCTCCATCGGTCACGATCTCCTTTGAATCAAACAGACGTCAATAACTTTGCATAACAAAGTCAAAGAGCGCAAAATAGGCCGCGTTTGCGGCCTGGGAGGATCAGGCGGGGAACCAGCCCTCGGAGAACGCGGCGTCCTTGGAGGGCTGGACCTTGACGCCCTGGAGCGCGTCGGCCACGACGTTCTCTAGTACGGTAATATAGTCGTGGAAGCGTCGCAGACCGTCCTCGGTGACGCGACAAAGCGTCTGCGGCCGATTTCTGTGGAATCCTTTGAGGACCTCGATCAGTCCGGCCTCGCAGAGCACGGTGAGATGTCGGCTCAGGTTGCCGTCGGTCAGGGAGCAGAGTTCCTTGAGGTCCCCGAAGATCAGGCCCCTGGGGTGGGTGACCAGCGAGGTCATGATGCCCAGGCGGGCCTTCTCGTGGAGCACGCGATCCAGGCCGTCGTAAGCGAAACGGCCCGAGGCGTCCTCCTCAGTCTTACGAGTGGTCATCGCGATACTCCAATGTTCGGTAAAGGATGCTCGCGGCCAGGAATTGACCGACGCCAAAGGACAAACCCATCGCCCAGGGGGAGAAGGCGGCGTCTCCCTTGGCGAGCGTCAGGGTGGTCAGTCCGGTCAAGAGGTAAAACAAGGCCACGCCGAACGTCGCCCGCGGCAACAACCGACACGAGGCGAAGATCCCGAGGCTGTACATGATCTGCCAGAGCCCCGGAAGCATCCAGGACGCCTCGGGGGCCGAACGCACCAGCACGATGGTCAACAGGGCCCCGGCCGCGATACAAGGGACGAACTGCTCAATGGCCAGCCAAGTGATTTCCCGGCGCAAGGAGCGCCCGGGGCCCTTCGCCCGGAGGAACATCCCAAGCCCCGCCGCCGCCCCGCTGACGATCGCCGTGCCGACCCAGAGTCCGAGATAAGCCCCCAACCGCTGCGCGGGGTAGGGCAGCCAGAGCCCCTGGGTCAGCGACGCCGAGACCGCGAGCACCCCCGAGAACGCGACCGGACCGGCCCTGTATCCACGGAAGACCTCCGTTCTGGCCATCTGCTGGCGGATCTCGGTGATCTGCGACAGCGCTTCGTGAAGCTCCATCGTGCTGCTTCCTCCCCCTCGCGATGCCTGACGCGCCGACTGGCCGAAACGCGCACCCCCCCCGCAACGACTTTATACTGTAAAGTCGCGGCGGATCGCCGTCAAGCCAGCGCCGAGAGTCTGGAGAAGCCTGGCGACGTGGAGTGTGATGGCGGAGGGGCTGGCCGTGTTGGGGGAGTCGGTCGTGGGAATTGGTGGCCGGGAAGGTTAGAATCCTGAGCGTGGGACGTCTGGCATCGCACCGTGGTTTTCTCGGTCGACCGGAGTGAGTTCCGCCTTGCCCGGCACACTGATAGGGCGATACGCCACATGGGGATTCTGGAGTTTCTGGTCATCGCGGGTCTGGTGTTCATCAACGGCTTTTTCGTGGCCGCCGAGTTCGCGTTGGTGAAAGTCAGGATCGGGCAAATCGAACAACTCGCCGAGGAGGGAAACTGGGCGGCGAAGCTGACGAGCAAGGCCCTGGACCATCTCGACGCGTATCTCTCCGCCTCGCAGTTTGGAATCACGGTGACGAGCCTGGCGCTTGGGTACACGATCGAGGACTGGGTGATCCCAGGAGTTCGGAGCGTGCTTCAAGCGGTCGGACTGGGCGGCAGCGAGCCCGCGACCCACGGCCTGAGCCTTTCCCTTGTGCCAATCGCGTCGTTCACGTTCGTGACGTTTCTCCACGTCGCCCTCGGCGAGCAAGCGCCCAAGAGTCTGGCGATTCGCTCGGCGAAGCTCGTCGCGTTGTGGACCGCCCCGCCGCTGATGGCGATCTACTACACGTTCTGGCCGGTGATCTGGCTTCTCAACAGCGCCAGCAACCTGACGCTGTGGATGCTCGGCCTGGGTCAGACCGACCATTCCGAGATCGCCCATACCGAGGAGGAGTTGCGGCACATCCTCGCGGAGAGCACCGCGGGAGGTCATCTCTCGCGGAACGAGCGCATCATGATCGAGAACGTGCTCAACCTGGAGGACAAGACCGCGAGGCGGGTCATGGTTCCTCGCCCTGATATCGTTTATTTGAGCATGAGTCGATCACTTGAGGACAATCTTCGGATCGCTCGACAGGCCGGCCACACGCGCTACCCGCTTTGCGAGGACGACCTGACGTCCGTCGTCGGAATGATCCATGTGAAGGATCTCTTCCGGGCCGGCGCCGCGGCCAACGGCCGGCCCGACCTGCGGAAGTGGTCGCGGCAAGTCCCCTTCCTTCCCGAAACGTTGAGCCTCGACTCCCTCCTCGTGGAATTCCAGCGCAACCGGACTCATCTCGCCATGCTGCTGGACGAGTACGGCAGCGTGGTGGGGATGGTGAGCCTGGAAAACGTCCTTGAGGAACTCGTCGGGCCGATCCAGGACGAGTTCGATCGAGAGACGCCCCAGATCAGCCAGCTCGAAGACGGCTCGTACGAGGTCGACGCCTCCTGTCCCCTGGACGTGCTGGAGCAGACCTGCGGCGTGGCGGTTCCGGAAACCGACGCCGAGACCACCGGCGGGCTCATCCTGGACATCCTCGGCCGACTCGCGCGGGTCGGAGACTTCGTGACGGTGGAAGGTCACAAGCTCACCGTGGTCCAGGCGGAGCCCACGCGAATCCGTCGAATCCGGGTCGAAGCGATCAAACGGGAGTCCTCCGAGATCGACGACGCGCCTTCCCCCGAGGCGATCTCGCCCAGGGATTGACCCTGACGACATCCAGGACCTCTCCTCATGGCCGCCTACTATCAGTCCGAGGATCTTAAGAAGCTGGGCGACGTCTCCCAGGGCGCTCCCGAGCTGTGGGATCATTTTCAACGCTGGTACGGGGACGTCTTCAAGGACGGGGCCCTGACCGGCAGGGAGAAAGCCCTCATCGCGCTGGCGGTCGCCAATCTGATCCAGTGCCCCTACTGCATCGAGGTCTATACCAGGAACTGCCAGGAAACCGGCTCGAACCTCGAACAGATGACCGAGGCCCTGCACGTGGCCGCGGCCCTCAAGGCCGGAGCCGTCCTGGCCCACGGCGTGCAGTTGAAAGCGGTCCATGATCGTCTGTCAATGTGATC
>JBFWRA010000672.1:0-3785 GCA_050249155.1 Isosphaeraceae bacterium
GCGAGATCATCGCCTCTTCGAGAATCCCGGCGACGAACGCGCCTACCTCTTCGGCAAGGGCGGGGCCCGCCGACGCGCCGAGCAGCTCGGCGTTCCGTTTCTGGGTGAAGTCCCCTTGAATATCAACCTTCGCGAGCGAGGCGACGCCGGCAAACTCGCCGACGCCTTCAACCCCGACTCCCCGTCGCGCGTGCCCTTGCTGGAAGTCGTCGAGCAGCTCGCCGCTCAGATCAGCATCCAGAACGTCAAGACCCCGAAGATGCCCAAGTTGGAGATCATCGGGTGAGAACGGAGGTCGCGCGGGACGTCGACTCGATCGACGACGTCACGGGAGGACTCAGAGATCGCCGAACTCGTCCTGGTCGACCGTGTAGGACAGACAGGCGCGGATATCGTCCTCGGTGAGCTCTGGGTGGGTCCGCAGGACGTCGGACCACGTCCAGCCGTCCACGATCAGGGAGACCACTTGCTCCGCCGTTACCCAGGTGCCTCGAACGACTGGTGAGACCTGCGAGACGTTCGGGTCGACCGTCAGCCGGTCCTCCCACCCCGCGGGTTCCTCGGTTCCTTCGGGTTCATCCGAGGAAGGTTCGACCTCGCGCCTCCGTTCGCGGAGGGGCGTCCATTCGTTCGAGAGCTCGGGGCCGTCGCACACGCTCGACGGCTCACAGGGCGAGGCGGCTGGACGGGCCGACGCGATGGACTCGCGGGTTCCCCAGCGACAGGCGCGTTGATCCCTGGTCAGCGTGAGGAGCTTGAACGCGCTCTCGAAGTCGCGCTCGGCGCGGCGCGCCTGGCGCCTGAGCGACGCGCTCGCGGAGGGCTCCAGGCCGACCATCGCCAGGACCTCGGCCTGAGAGCGCTCCTGAAGTCGCCAGGCCGCCAGGACCACCCGATCGGCCAGCAACTCTTCCATGACGCTGGCGGGGGCGAGGGTCTTCCGCAATCGCTCGGCGAACGTCTCGAACGCCTCAGGGTCGAACCCCTCGCGGTGATCGGCGGGAAGATCCAACGTCCGGGAGGAAGGAGTGACTCGGGCGTCACGGGGGGACTTGGCGGCGGGGACGCGGGACACGTGTGCCATGGACCGAACTCCTCCCAGGGCTGGCTGTCGATCGGGACCAGGGCTCAACGTCGAGCCGATTCCCGCCTGCCAAAAGGAGTATCGAGTGGCACCCAAAAAACGTTCTTAAAAAAGCGCGCCGGAAACCGGCCTGTTTCGCAACTCGCGCGAGGCGAGGCCCGTCGGGTCTAGCCTCGACGTAACGCCCTGCCTGGCGTGGCCCCTGTGGGCTCGCCGTTTTCCAGCACGATCGTTCCGTTGACCAGGACGTGGTCCATGCCTTCGGCCAGGTTCCGGCCGGCGGTGTAAGTTGAGCGGTCGACGATCGTGGTCGGGTCAAATATGGCGATATCGGCGACGAAGCCGGGGCGGAGCAGGCCCCGGTCGGTCAGTCGGAACCGCCTGGCGGCGTGGGTGGCGAGGTGGGTGACCGCCTCGGCCCAGGTGTAGTCGCCCAATCGCCTGGTGTGATAGCCCAGGTAGCGAGCGAACGCCCCCCAGCCCCGGGGGTGCGGGTGTCCGCCTCGAAAGATGCCGTCGGAACCCGCCATGTGCGCGGGGTGCTTGAGAATCGCCCGGACGTCCTCCTCGGTGCGATCCCCCGGGCGGAATCCGACGATCCCCACGGCCATGCCGTTGGCCACCAGGCTATCGCACACGAAATCGCCGGGAGTGAGCCCCGCTTGCCTGGCCGCTTCCTCCACGGTGAGCCCCTCGGCCCACCGCCAGGAGGGCTCCGCGGTCATCGCGATCGAGGTCGTGTCCAGCGGGTAGGGGGTGGGACCGCTGAACCACTCCGCGTGGAGTCGGGCGCGGATCGCGGGGTCGGCCAATCTGGCGACGGTCGCGTCGATGCCTCCCTCCTGCACCCAGGGGGGCAGCGCCACCATTCCCAGGATCGTGCTTCCCGCGAGGTAGGGATAGGAGTCGAACGTCAGGTCCAGGCCCATCGCCGTCCCCCGGTCCATCAGGGGAATCAGCAGGTCGGCCGGGCCGTTGTAGTGCGAGACGTGGCCGGAAACGCCAGAGTCCCGGCAGATCTGATAGACCTCCTCCATGCCGACCGCCGCGTTGGGGCCGTACGCGCGCATGTGCGTGACGTAGATTCCCCCGTCGGGAACGATCTCCTCGCAGAGCGCGGTGATCTCCCTCGCGTCGGCGTAGCGGCTGGGAATGTAATCCAGTCCGGTGGAGAGCCCGACGGCTCCCTCGTCCATCCCCTGTCGAACGAGCCCACGCATCGCCTTGATCTCGTCGGCCGTGGCGGGGCGGGGGTCCAGCCCCATCACCTCCAGCCGGACGTTGCCGTTGGGAATCAGGTAGGCGACGTTCAGGGCGGTCTTCCGGTCGAATCGTTGAAGATACTCGCCGATGGTTCGCCAGCCGTAGTCGATCTCCGGGTTCCCGTTGAACCCGGCGGTATACCGGCGCATGTAGTCCATCGTCGCGGGAGAGGCCGGGGCGAACGAACTCCCGTCCTGGCCGATGACGTACGTGGTGACCCCCTGCTTGAGCGCGGGGAGATGCACCGGGTCGGCCAGTAGCATGGCGTCGCCGTGGACGTGGGCGTCGACGAACCCGGGGACGACGTAGCGGTCGGTCACGTCGAGCGTTTTCGGGGCCCGCGCGCCTTCGAGCGTGCCGACGGCCGCGATCATGGTGTCGAGCAGACCGACGTCCGCCCGGAACGGAGGACCGCCAGTCCCGTCGATCACCCAGCCGTTCTTGAGAATCAGGTCGAAGTTCACGTCAGGTCCGCCCTGGTCCAGGAAAGAGGAATTGCGTTCATGAAACCGACGTCGGCCGCGAGTCCGGCCCCTTGGGTTGATCGAGCCGACGCCAGAGGTACCACATGGCGGCGGTCCGGTGGGGTCGCCAGGGCTCGGTCAGCGTCCGGCAGACGGCGGGGGTGGGAAGGTCGTCCAGCCCAAACCAGTCCCGCAGGCCGACCCGGATGCCCAGGTCGGACACCGGCAGGACGTCGGGGCGATTCAGCGCGAAGATCAGGAACATCTCGGCCGTCCAGACGCCGACCCCTTTCACGGTCGTCAAGCGCTCGACGATCGCCTCGTCGGTCCAACGGCCGATCCGGTGCAAGGGCACGTCGCCAGTCTGGACGGCCTCGGAGAGGTGCAGGACGTAACGCGCCTTGACCCCGGAGAGCCCGACGGAGCGGAGCCCCGCCTCACCCTGAGCCAGCAGGGATTCGGGGTGATGCGGGTCGCCCGCCAGGGCCCGCAGCCGAGCGTCGATCGAGGCGGCGGCCTTCGAGGAGATCTGTTGCCCGATGATCGCCCGGACCAGCGTGCCGAACCGATCACGCCGCGGGCGCAAGATGCAAGGGCCGACGCGGTCGATCAAAGGGCCCCAGGCCGGATCGATCTGGCGAAGGTGGGCGACGGAGTCCGCCCAGGGGTCTCGTCGCTGGCGTCTTGGAGTCGTGGACATTCGCGTCAGTTCGAGGGTGGGACGGCGTGGGGAGTGGCGAGCCGGTACTCGGGGTGCTGGTCGAGGTAGGCGGCCAGCCTGGAGGATCGGTCGAGGGCTTTAGGGAGGAATTCCAGGGCCTGTTCGATCCGATCGTCCGGCTCGGCGCAACTGAAGCGGAGGAACCCCTCGCCCCCCTCACCGAAGCACTCGCCCCCCAGGCACGCCACGCCGAAGGCGTCGTCGGCCCCTTCCAGGAGGTAAAGCGCCAGGCCGTGCGAGGTGATCCGGAGCC
>JBFWRA010000673.1:0-3785 GCA_050249155.1 Isosphaeraceae bacterium
GATGCACGGCGATCCCCCCCGACAGGCTGGCGAAGGACTCGACGTGGACGTGGCCCCCCAGCATCGTGCCGTTGGCGATGTTGACCCTGTCCCCCAGCTTGCAGTCGTGGGCCACGTGGGCCCCGGCCATGAGGTAGCAATGGCTCCCCAGACGGGTGACTCCGTCCTCCTTCTCGGTCGCCCGGTTGATCGTCACGTTTTCACGGATGACGTTGTGGTGGCCGATCTCGACCAGGGTGGGGGTGCCCTGGTAGGAGAGGTCCTGGGGTTCCCCCCCAAGGACCGAGAAGGGATGGATCAGGTTATGCTCGCCGATGGTGACGCGCCCCGAGAGGCAGACGTGACTGATCAGGCGCGTCCCTCGACCGATCCGACAGTCCGGACCGACGACGCAATAGGGTCCGATTTCCACGTCGTCGGCGAGTTCGGCCCGAGGGTCGACGCAGGCCGTGTCGGCGATCAGTGTGGCCATGAACGGGTTTCCTCGAATCCTTGAGGAACGGGCGACGTCAAACCGTCGTCCAGTGGGTCCATCCATCGACGAGCGGCGGTCACGGTTTTCGCGCTCAAGGCGCGGGCCGCTCGCGATCAACCATCACGAACGTGAACCTGGCCTCGGCCGTGAGCTGACCGTCGACGCTCACCCGCCCTTGAATGAGAGCCACGGAACGCTTCAATCGGAGGCAGTCCGCCTCCAGGCGGAGCTGGTCTCCGGGCACGACCTTGCGACGCAGCCGCACCTCGTCGATCGCCGCGATCATGGCGGTCTTGCCCGAAAGGTCGACGGCGCTGGAGATCATCACCCCGGCGGCCTGGGCCAGCGCCTCCAGCACGAGCACCCCGGGCATCACCGGGTCGCCAGGCCAGTGGCCCTGAAAAAAGGGCTCGTTGATCGTCACGTTCTTGATCGCCGCCACCCGAAGGCCAGGATCGAGTTCCTCGATCCGATCGACCAGCAAGAAGGGATAGCGGTGCGGAAGGTGCTTGAGGATCTCGGCGATATCGAGCGCGGGGAGGGCGATCCCCGCCGATCCCTCGGATCGAGCGGTCCCCGCGTCGCCGAATTCCGCGTCGAGCGCCCGAGCCAACGCGGCGTTGAGGGAATGCCCCGAACGGTGCGCCACGACGTGGCCCTGAAGGTCCTTGCCCAGCAAGGCGAGGTCGCCGACCATGTCCAGAATCTTGTGACGGACGCATTCGTCGGCGTAACGAAGCGCGTTGCCGAGCACCCCCTCCTTGCCGAAGATCAGGACGTCGGCCTCGGTCGTGCGCGTGCCGATCCCCGCCTCGCGGAGCGCCCTGGCCTCGGATTCCGTCACGAAGGTCCGGCTGGGTGCGAGTTCCTCGATGAAGGACCGCGGGTTGACCTCCACGAAGTAGCTCTGCCGGCCGATCGGGTTGTCGGCTCCATAATCCAGGTGGTAACCCAGCCCGAACCCCGGGACTGCGGACGGGTAGGCGGTCAGGACCGATCCCCCCTCCTGGACGCTGACGGGCCGGTCGATCACGAGCACGGGTCGGGCACGGTCCTGTTCCAGGGTACCGACCGCCTCGATCGCCTCGACGTAGGGTTGACTCGAACCGTCGCAGCCTGGGGCCTCGGGGGCGTCGATCTCGACGAGGCAGTTATCCACGTGAAGTCCGGCGAGCCCGGCCATCACATGTTCCACCATCTCGACGCGGGCGTCCCCCTGGCGGATCGTGGTCCGCCTCGGCGTCGGGACGACGTGCGCGACGTGGGCCAGGACCCTGGGTCGGCCCGGTAGGTCGGTCCGCTGGAACACGACGCCGGTGTCGGGTTCGGCGGGCCGGAACCGGAGCGTGACGTCGCTACCGTGAAAGAAGCCGACGCCCCGGACTTCCGTGTCCGAGGCGATCGTGCGTTGGGGGCGGCTCTGACTGGACATGCCGTGACGGCTCCATCGTCCCTGACGGAAGCGGCGAACGTGATTGGGGAGGTCGCTCCCCAGGGAAGGAGCGGGGAACCTCCCCCTGGCGAAGGCGGAATCGAATCAGTTGCCCGCGGGAGTCGCCTGGGACGCCTTGGGGGCCGCCGAGGTACCGGTGGCCGAGGCCGGGACCGTGCCGCCCGCGGCCTTGTAGGCCCGGTTCAGGTTGTAGATCACGTCCTTGGTGATGTCGTTGCGGGGGTCGGCGTAGACCACCGTCTTGGCCATCGCGGCCATCACGGAGTTCGGGTTGGAGCCGGAGAGCGGCTCGTTGGAAATCTGCACGACGTAGGTCATGCCCCGAAACTCGGCGATCCGACGGACCATGTCCTGGATCTCTCGGTAGAGCGTGGCGAGCATCTCCGACTCGCGCATCGCGAAGTCGCGCTGAGCCTGCTCACGGCCGGCCTCGAACTGCGCTTTGAGCTGGGTGATTCGATCCTCGATCTTCTTGGAGTCGACGCTGTTGGGCGTCATCTTCTGAAGCTTCTGGGCTTCCTCTTGAAGCTCGCTCTGGATCTTGACCAGCTCGGCCTGCTTGGCCATCGCGGCGGCCTTGAACTCTTCCTGCAACGCCTTGACCTTGTCGGCGTTCTTGAAGATCGATTCCATATCGACGCTGCCGAAAACGGCGGCCACCGGCTTGGGAACGGCCGCGGCCGGCGGCTGCGCGGTGGCCGCTTGCGTGCCCGTCTTGCGGACCGCGGCGTCTCCCCCGGGTGCCTGGCCAAGCGCGTTTCCAACGAACAGACTCGCGGCGAGCGCCCCGATCCCCAACGTCGAGAAAGCCCGTGATGAGAGGGTCATTCGGTTCAACTCCTTTTGCCACCGAACTGCCGCGGCGCGGCCCTGGAACGCTCGCGGAATGGTTCCCGACCCGACGGGACCTTCCGACCCGCACGCCCCGACCGTCCTCGTCGAGACGCGCGAATCCTGGCCCAGGCTGGGCGTCGTCGCGGGCATTCTGTCGAGAAGCGCCCCGACGGTCAAGCCGAACCGGCAAGTCCATCGGGACCGCCCCAAACCCTTGCGAGACCAGGCGCGAACCAAGGCTCCCGAGAGTGACTCCGCGACGAGCCACCTCCGCGAGCCTCGAACGCTTCGGGAGAACGTCTCACACCACGAATCATGACGCGAGCGGATCGACCGTAATCGACGATCCATGGACACGAGCGGGCACCTGATCAGCCCGTGTAGTTGAGAACGAAGTCATGGAACTTGACCTTCTTGGGAACCTCGCCACTGGCCGAGAACAGGCCCAGCAAGAGGTCGCCAAAGTGGTCCGTCCGCACGCTGTAAAAGTTGTGCATGCCTTCACGCCTGGATTCAATCAGCCCTGAGACGCGGAGCAACGCCAGATGATGGCTGACCGCGGGCTGGCTCTGCCCCAGTCGATTGCACAGGTCGGTGACGTGAAGTTCCTGATTCTGAGCGAGGTAAAAGAGAATGCGGAGGCGGGTCTCGTCGCTCAAGAGCTTGAAAACCTGAGCCAGGTCACGAATCGTCTGCTCGGACACTTCGGGCATGACGTCCGCCGCCCCATTGGACGCGGCCGTTTTTTCCGCGGATTTGCGAGACATGGTCGCGATCCTTCCCCTGTGGATGGCCTGTGAGATCAACCTGACAATCAAGGCTCGGCGGCCCCGACACAAGCCAGGTTTAAAAAAGCTTACACGGTTGATGCCGGAGACTCAAAGCGAAATTTTAAACGGAAGCCGGAGGGTCTGAAAACGTGGTCGCCCAAGTTCGGACCGCGCCGTCCGAGCCCGCCGATCGCGGGATGGAGAAGGCGGGGTCGCTTGGTCCCTTGGCGCCTGGTTTTTTGGGGGGGAGGAC
>JBFWRA010000674.1:0-3785 GCA_050249155.1 Isosphaeraceae bacterium
ACACGGAACGGGTGGGATTCCCCAGGGTCCAGCCCCGTACGCGGCCCTGGGGACGCTCACTATAGCCGCCCTTCGTCGCGACGCAACCCGAGCGGTTGCGAGTCGTCGAGGGCGCGACGCGATGGGGTGATTTCCGAGCCGCCCGGCGAAGGAACGTCACCTCTTCGTTTCCCGTCACGCCTCGAACACGTGACGGACCCGGTGGAGTCGCGGAGGCGGCTCGCCGTGAACCCCGTCGGGCCCGCGGGCCCGACTCCCCGCAGGACGCTCGCCGAAGACTCGATCCCGAGGATGAGTCTGGGACCGTTGAGCGCTCGCGACGCGCGACGCTCATTCCCGGCCTTGACTGAGGGGTCACCTCGCAATCGGGACACTCTCCCCACGACGTGGCGGCCGGTCTTGGATCGGCCCGTCATGCGGAGGGCCCTTCCCGATCACCCGGATTCTTACGCGCTCTGAAGGGAGACGGGCCGCGAACCGGCCCGAGAACCCACCGCGAAGTTCGAGCCAGGGAGATCCCTCCTGGTTTGAGTCCTTCGCGCCAGGGATGGGGGGCGTTTTCCACGATATGCGGGGCGGCCTGAGCCAATGGCCTGGCGGCCGTCTGGGGAGATGTGACATGGGGTGGATCCAAAGCTCTCGACGCGCATCCGCGATCCGGGCCCGCCGACCTGGCCTGGAATTCCTGGAGTCGCGACAGGTTCTCAGCACGGGGATGGATTCCCTCCCACTTGACCTGATGAGCGTCCAGCCCGCGTCAGGCCAGTACCAGGGTCCAAGCAACGGCTTCGACACGTTGATCGGGGCCTCGGCCGCTCGCGAACAATACAAGGTCGACGGCAGGGGCCTGGCGGTCGCCGTGATCGACGCGGGGGTCAACTACGATCACCCGGCGCTGGGGGGCGGCTATGGTCCCAATCAAAAGGTCTCCGGGGGCTACGATTTCGCCGGCAAGGACTCCGACCCGATGGCGACCGGGCTTCAGCACGGCACCGCGGTCGCGGGGTTGATCGCCTCCAGCGACCCGAATTACCCCGGCGTCGCGCCCGGGGCGGGGATCGTCCCGCTTCGTGTCTTCGATGACGCGAACAAGAGCGACTTTCGCATGGTGGCCGATTCCCTCCAGTGGGTGGTCGAGAATCACGACGCCTACAACATTTCGGTCGTGAACATCTCGCTCTCCGACGGCCGGAATTACACGAGGAACTGGTATGGCATGGACAATCAGGTGGGCCAGCGCATCACCGGTCTCATTTCAAAGCTGGAGGAACTCAAGATCCCGGTCGTGACGGCCACCGGAAACAGCTTCACCGGACAGCAAGGCTCGGGGTTCACCGGAATCGTCGCCGATTCGATCAGTGTGACCGCCAGCGACGGCAACGACCAGATCGTGGCCAGCGCGCAGCGGCTCGGCCCCGAAGCGGGAGGAGAATCCGCGACCGACCTCGCCGCGCCGGGAGTCGGACTCTTCGCCCCGACCGACAAGAGCGGGTTCGCGGGCGTCGGGGGAACGAGTTTCGCCGCGCCCCTGGTTTCCGGCTCGATCATCCTGCTCCAACAAGTGTATCAGCATCGCTTCAGTAGCCTTCCCTCGGTGAGCGATCTGGAGACCTGGCTCAAGAAGAGCGCGGTGCCGATCAAGGACTCCGTGACCGGGTTGACCATCGGACGGCTCGACATTCCCAAGGCGATCCAGCAAATCCCGATGCCGGCGGCGCAGGAGCTGAAACCCCCCACCGCTCCCGTGACGCCCGCCCCCACTCCGACGCCGCTGGTGGTGACCGTGACGCCGCTGACGGTGCCCGCGACACCCGTGGTGGTCCCCGTGACCCCGCCAGTCGTCACCCCCGAAACGCTCGTCTCCGTCGTCGACTCACCCAAAGTGACCACCCCGGAAACGGCCCCGAAGGCCCTCGTCTGGCTCAACGGTCGGTTGCTCGATCCTAACGCGATGGACTCCAGCGCTTCGCAATCAGGGATCTCGACGACCGCGCTGGGTCGCGTTCTTCGATCGATGCGCGACTGGTGGGCGACGTCGCGGTCTCGGGTCCGCGTCTGGGGATTGGCCAACGGCCCGACCGAGACCCAACTCGCGGGAATCGACCGCCCAACCCCCGCCGAGACCGCCGAAGCCGCCACGCCGTCGTCGTCCAAGGGCTGGAGGACCTTTGTTTCCTCCCGTCAGAGCCGTTAGAATCAGCCTGATCCACCGACGAGACGAGGACCCCGTCTCCCCCGACAAGGGGAGGCGGGGTCTATTTCCATTGGCGATCCGGGAGGTTGAGTTGTCCAAGTCGACACGAACGGCGGTCATCACCGGGGCGGGAAGCGGGATCGGTCGAGGAATCGCGGAAGCCCTCGACGGCATCGGGTTGCGACTCGCGCTGGTCGGGCGAGATCCGGCCAAGCTCGAGCGAACCAGGGCGGGGCTCGCGCAGCCCTCGGGCGAGGCGCTCGCGTTGGCCTGCGACGTCTCCGACCGCGGTCAGGTCCAGACGATGGTCGCCAAGGTCCTGGACGCGTTCGGCGCGATCGACGTCCTGGTCTGCAACGCCGGGACCAACGTCCGCGATCGCAGTCTGGAGACCCTGTCGCCGGAGGACTGGGACCTCATGATCGCCACGAACCTGACCGGCGCGTTCAACCTCGTCCACCACGTCCTGCCCTCGATGCGGCGGCGAGGGAGCGGGCTGGTCGTCCAGATCGACTCGGTCTCGGGAAAGCGGGCCAGCGTCCTCGGCGGCGCGGGCTACTCCGCCTCGAAATTCGGGCAGGCCGCGCTGGGACTCTGCATCGGCCGCGAGGAGGGATCACGCGGGATCAGATCCACGGTCATCTATCCAGGTGAGGTCAACACGCCGATTCTGGACGCGAGACCCGTGCCCGTGCCGCCGGAGCGCCGCGAGGTGATCCTTCAACCCGCGGACGTGGGCGCGGCGGTCCGGTTCGTCGTCGAACTCCATCCCCGGGCCAGCGTGCCAGAGATCGTCATCAAGCCGACCGTCGACGATTATAGCTAAGCGTCGAGAACCACGATCAGCCGTTCATTTGACCCGCCTCGATGTCTCCGGTGGCGAACTGGTTGAACTCGACGTACTGAAGGTGGCGGTACAACTTGCTCTGGGTCTGGAGATGACGCGGGTTGCCCGAGGTCTCGACACGACCATTGTGCAGGATGATGATCTGATCACATGAACGGATCGTCGAGAGTCGGTGGGGCAGGATGATGAGCGTCCTGCCCTGAGCGATCCGGCTCATGGTGTCGTCGATCAGGTTCTTGAGGTCCTCGTCCAGGGGTGACTCGGGTTCCTCGACGATCACGATCGAGGGGTCGTGGAGGTAAGCCCTCGCCAGGGCGATCCGGTAGTGCTGGTCGGGTCTCAGATAATGACCGGCCGGGCCGATCACGGTGTCATACCCGTCGGGAAGGTCCTGGATGAAGTTGTGGGCGTGAGCCACCTTGGCGGCCTCGATCACCTTGGGCAGGGTGGCGTCGGGGTCTCCCAGGCCGACGTTCATGAAGACCGAATCCGTGAAGACCAGGTCGGTTTGAAGAACGGTGGAGACCTGGGCGCGGATGGACTCGAGCGTGACTTCGCGAAGGTCGCTTCCGTCGATCCTCACCTGGCCCGATTTCGGGTCGATGAGCCGCGGGATCAGGCAGACCAGGGCGTGCTTCGCATCCTCGTCGAGGCCCATGATGGCCGTTCGAGTCCCCGCGTGGATTTCCGCGGAGACACCCTCCAGGAGGGGCCTTCCCGCCCGACTTTCCAGGACCACGTTGT
>JBFWRA010000675.1:0-3783 GCA_050249155.1 Isosphaeraceae bacterium
CTCGAAGTCCTCCGCGCGGAGGCTGGGTCGGAGGATGTCGGAGAGAACCTCGAACGATTTGGGAAGGTACTCGGGAAGACTGGTGACGTGGTAGAAAGTGTCTTCCTCGGAGGTTTGAGCGTTATGCTTGGCTCCGACGCGGTCGAGGTCGCGGTTGACGGCCAGGGCGTCTCGACGTGGCGTGCCTTTGAAGACCATGTGTTCCAGAAAATGAGAGACGCCGGCGACGTCTGGGGTTTCGTCGCGGCTTCCCGCCTTGACGAGGAAACCGCAGGCGATCGACCGTGCGCGGTCGTTCCGCTCGGCGATCACGTTCAATCCGTTGGGCAGGACGGTTTGGTGGAATCGCACCTTTCATTGGTCCTTATGCGCGGTTGTCTTCGAGAATCGGCGTGGATCGGGGTCGGCGATCGAGAGACGGGGCTCCGTGTTCAGAGGGGGAAGTTCAAGGCGTTCGGCCCGAGGGTGAGGATCGTCATGCCCGAGAGGTCCTGGCCTCGGGCGTAGGCGCTGACGGATTCCGGCGTGAGGGCGTCCAGAGCGCCGGCGATCTCCTCGACGGGCCTGACCCGGCCGAGGTGGAACCAGTCGGATGCCAGAGCGCCCGATCGGCTCATGCTCGATTCCTGCTGCATGATCAGGGTGCTCTTGAGCCCGGCGCGCATCGTCTCGAGTTCCTCGGGCTCGACGCCGTCGCGTGCCAGACGTTGGATTTCCTGGACGGTGAGGTCCAGGGTTTCCTGGGCGCGTTCGGCGGAGGTTCCGGCGTAGCAAAGGACCGCGGCGCGGTCGAGCTGGCTCTCGTAGCTGGAGTAGACCGAGTAACACAGCCCGCGTTTTTCCCGGACCTCGGTGAACAGTCTGGCGGAGGAGTAACCCCCCAGAATCGCCGAGGCGGCCCTGGCGGCGTAGTAGTCGGGGCTCGCCACGGTCACCGAGGGGTACGCCAGGGCGATCTGAATTTGCTGCGTCTCTCGCATCAGGTGGTCGCGCGCGGGCCCCGCGGGTCGCTCCTGAACGTCGGGAGCTCGGCGGGCTTCCCAGTCGCCCAGGAGTCGCCCGACGGCGTCTCGTAACGTGTTCCAATCGATCGCGCCGGCCACGCCGAGGATCGCGCCGTTGGGTCGAAAGCCGCGCCGGTGCAGGGTCCGAAGGTCATCGGGCGTCACCGCCGAAACTCCCTCGATCGTGCCTGGCGAGGGGCGGCCCCAGGGTTCGGGGAAGTGTCTGCGCCGCAATTCGTAGATCACCTTGCTGGCGGGGTCGTCTTCGAGGCTTCGCAGACCTTGCAAGGTCAGGGCCCGGATGGGCTCCACCTCCTCGTCGTCGAACCTGGGTCGAAGTACGACGTCGGTGAACAGTTCGAGTGCCGGAACCAAGTTCCTGCCCAACGTGGCGGCCGCGACGCTGGTGTGCAACGTTTGGGCGCTTTCGGCGTGGTTGACGCCCAGGTTGTCCAGCGCGGTCAGAAGCTCCCGACTGTCGAGGTCGCCGGCTCCTCGGGTGATCCACTCCGCCAGCATTCCCGCCGCGCCGCCGAGGCCAGCCGGTTCATACGCCGCTCCCGCGGGAAGCAAGAGGGTGAACGCGGCGGATTGCACGCCTGGCATCGTCTCGGCCACGAGCGCCAGACCATTCGGAAACATGTGCTGATGGATCAGGGGCGATTCCGACGTGAGAGCGGTCACGGTGAAAGCCACGGGCACCTCGAGGACGAAACGCGTAATCCAACTCGCGACGTTCGACGGGGCCAGCCTGGTCACGCGCCCGGTACCTTACCCATCGACCTCACACTGTACCGGGAAGACCTCGCGGATGATAAGGCCGGTTCGCCAGGCCGCGGTCTACTCGTCGACCGCCTTGTACAGCGTCTTCGCGCGACTGAAGCCGACAGTCCGGTAAAGTTGGACCGCCCCGGCGTTTTCCGCGGTCACTTCCAGATAGGCTCTGGAGAGACCCGCGGCCTGGAAGCCGCCCAGGGCCTGGAGGATCAGCGCCAGGCCCAGACCGCGACCTCGATACGCGGGGACGACTCCAAGATTCTGAATCGCCCCGATCGGTCCGCGATCCATCACGCCTTGCACCGTCCCCACGTCTCCCGCGGGGCCGTTGATCAGCCAGGTCGACGCGGGCAGGAATCCGGGCTTCCGCCGGATCTCGCGCATCAATCGTTGACAGCCGTAACGATCGCCCAGGCAAGGAAATACGTAGGCGTCGATCTCCTCGCGAAAGCTCCGGTACTTGACCTCGGAATGACGGTCCAGAAGCGCCTCGTTCCAGGGAACCCAAACGAAGCCATCGGGGAGCCGAGCCTGTGGAATCGACCTTTGGAGGTCGACCTCCATGCGGAATCGCTTGTAATAGGTGGTCGCCATCGCGCCGTTGGCCGTTCCGCGCGGACCTATCTTGCCCAGATCTCGCGATGATTCTATGTCGCGCGTCCCATCGGGGTCAACTCGGCGAAGTGGAGGAACTCTTGATGGTCGTTCATGGGAACTGGAGCGATTTCACCGCGTCGGTGACCACGGCGTAGTAAATCAACCCAAGCACCGTGGCGACCGAACCGAGGGTCAGCCAGAGGATCATCCGATTCTTGCGGTGAATCCATTTCTCGTTGCGGTCCAGCACGGCGGTGTAGTGCGAGCGCCGGTCCTCGCGACGCTTGGACCGAGCCTTGCGTGACGGGCGTTCGGACACCGTTTCCCGACCCTCGCTTCGCGGAGGGGCCTGGCCGCGTCGCATCCATCGCGTCATGGATTCCATGCATCGTTCGCAGATCCAGACTTCGATGGGTGACGGCAGCGCGGGTTCGCCGTCGATGGCCAGGGAGAATCGTTGGTCGCCGAGCGTGTCGTGACAACGCCCGCAGTCCTCGGCTTCGTAGGGTTCCAGTTCATTCATGGGGAGGTGAGCGGGGCCCTCGATGACGGGTCGGAACGACGCGGAGGAGCGCGGTCGGGAACGGCCAAGGTGGCCGGTCCTGGGAAAAGGCTAACACTCGCAACCGGCGGACCGCAATCTCTGTCCCGGAAAGTCGACTCGGGAGCGGTTTGGGAATCCGGGAAGGGAGTTGGCGTGGTCTGGTGGTCCGATCTGGAACGCCGAGGCGTGGTTCGCGCTCCGCGCCGGGGACGTTTCGTCCCGGAAACCTCGAGCGACCTCGAGGGTATCGCCGACCCGCGGTTCGCTCAGGCGGGGTTATTCGCTCACAGTCTCGGTGGGAGGACTCGCGGTTCGCGACGGGTCGACTGGCCTGGCGATCAGCATCGGGACGTCGAGTTGGTGCCGGACGGTGTCGACGGTTTGCCCGAAGAGGAGGTCGCGCACCAGTCCATGACCGTGAGAGCCCACCACCAGCAGGTCGACGGGATCCCTCCTCAGGTACCCGACGATCTGGCCGGCGCGGTCCGTGCCGTGAAGCAGGACCGGCGTGGCGTGGTATCCCCGGTCGCGGAGCGTCTGGCAAACGTCATCAAGATAGCGGCGGTCGGCGTCCGTCTCGCGATCCTCGGTTTCCTCGCCGTAGATCCGGCTCATCGGTGTGTCGACCACGTGCATCACGACCAGCGAGGCGGAACCGGGCGAGGTGAGGCTCAGGGCGCGATTCAGGATCTCGGCGTCGGTCCGACCGTGCTCCAAGGCCACGCCGATCCTGTTCATCAAACGGGGCCGCAGCGCGTCGACCCAGTCCAGCTTCACACTGGGCTCGGGTTTCCAGGGAGGAGACGGGGCCAGCAACGGCTTGAGAGTCACCCAACCCAGGAGAAAAATCGCGGAACCGAT
>JBFWRA010000676.1:0-3782 GCA_050249155.1 Isosphaeraceae bacterium
ACCTCGCTGGGTCGACGCAGCACGCTGGCCCGATTGACCGACTACCTGAGCTTCTACGCCAGGGCGATGCGCTCGGCCCTGACCTTTCCCCGGTTCGACGTGGTCGTGTCTCTCACCACGCCTCCCATCATCGGGCTGGTGGGCACGTTTCTCCGACGGTTGAAAGGAACGCGACACGTTTACTGGAGCATGGACCTCCACCCCGACGCCAGCCTCGCCCTGGGAAGGGCGTCGAGGCGGAATCCCCTCATGGCCTGGCTGGCCTGGCTCAGCGACGCGGTCTACCGGCAGGCGGACAAGGTCGTCGTGCTGGGCCCCTACATGGCCGACCGGATTCTCGCCAAGCGCGTGCGACCCGAACGCCTGGCGACGATCCCCGTCTGGAGTCGCCGCGACGAGATCGATCCCTTGCCCAGGGAAGGGCACCCGCTCCGGAAGTCGCTCGGCCTTCATGACAAATTTGTCATCATGTATTCAGGCAACCTGGGATTGGCCCACTCGACCGAGGAATTCCTTGGTGCCGCTCGACGTTTGAAGGGGCGGGACGACCTCGTCTTCGTGTTCGTCGGCGACGGCCCGAGGATGGCGGAGGTCCGTCGGGCGCAAGCCGACGAGGGCTTGACCAACGTTCAGTTCCTCGACTATTTCCCCCGGGAAGAGTTGCACGCGTCGCTCTCGATGGCCGACGTCCATCTCATTTCGATGCGGGCGGAAATGACCGGGATCGTCGTGCCAGGCAAACTCTACGGCGTGATGGCCTCGGCCAGGCCGGTGGTGTTCGTCGGCCCCGCCCACTGCGAGACGGCCGACACGATCCGGGACGCCGGTTGCGGCCTGACCGTCCGACTCGGAGATCCCCAGAAGCTGGCCGAGGCGATCGTGGCCCTGGCCGACGACCCCGAGTCGGCTCGCTCGATGGGCGACCGTGGCCGGGCGGCGTTCCTTCAGCGCTTTGAGCGCGAGGTTTGCCAGGCGTCGTGGTCCGCCGCCATCGGCGACGTGCTGACGACCTCGGCGGTCCGCGTCGGGATCGCGGAAGGTGGCGTCTCGCGCGGCCACCTCCGCGGCGGAGTGGCCGGACCCGCTTGATCCCATTGTGATCGAGTCATGATTTTTTCACCATTGACGTCGGAGCATGCCGTGCGCGCCTCCAGGATCGTCCCCATCCTTTGCGGTCTCGCGATCTCGACCGTTTCCGTCGCCAGGGCCGAGGACCCGAAGGGTGCCAGGACCTCGGTCGCGGAGATTCAGGCCAGGCATGACCGCGCCTTGCTTGTCGACCTCAGGGAGTACGTCCTGGCCAATCCGAAGGCCGACGACCTCGACCAGGCGTACATGGCCCTGTTCGACAAGGTGATCGAACACGACTGGTTCGCCGATTACGAGGAGGTCGCCGCGCGCTATCTCTCGGAACGTCCCGAAGGCGCGGTCAACGCGCTGGCGCGCATCGTCGCGACGATGGCCAGCGCGCAGGCGGAGAACTTTCCCGAGGCCCTGGCCCGTTTCCAGGAACTGATGAGAGGTCTCGGCCGACCGGAGCAGGAGGAGTTCGCCTCGAACTTCACGGACACTCTCGCCGCCGCGGCCACGGGGGCGGGGCAATACGCCGTCGCCCGGGAGGTCTATCAATCCTTGCAAGCGCGTTATGGGGAAAGCCCGACGCTCCGCGAGAAGATCCGAGGTGAGATCGCCAGGCTCGACAGAGTCGGACGACCCGCCCCGGAGTTCACGGCCAGGGACGTGCTTGGCAAGGAATTCCGGCTGGAAAGTTATCGGGGAAAGTACGTTCTGATCGACTTCTGGGCGACCTGGTGCGCTCCCTGCGTGGCGGAGTTGCCCAGGCTCCAGGCCGCCTACGCGAAGTATCGCGATCAAGGGTTCGAGATCGTCGGCGTCAGCCTCGACGACACCCGGACCGCCGTGACCGACTTTGTGAAGGCGCGGGGCGTCCCTTGGCGGCAACTTCACAACGCGGGAGCGGAGGCCGACCTGATCGAGGCGTTCGGCGTCACCACGATCCCCGCCACGTTTCTGATCGACCCCGACGGCACGATCGTCCGGCTGGAACTGCGAGGCCCCGCCCTGGATCGGGCGCTGGAGCGCCTGATCGGCAAGAGCGCCTCGGCCAGGGGGACCGCGACCTCGGAGACGCGATCCCGCTAAAGTCTGTGTCGGTCGGTCCTCAGGGCCGGCTCGACGGGCCTGGTGGGAAGAACGACTCGTAAAGGTAACTGAGCTCTTGCTGAACGTCGCCCCCGACGGGGAGCGTCCGGGCGACCTCCTCGCGCACTTTCTCCCTGAGACGCGAGAGGAGACGCGACGAGGCCGTCCGAACGGCCCCGGGCGTCATTCCCAGCTCCGCCGCCATGTCCTCATACGTGCACGTCTTGCCGCCGACGAGCCGGGTCAGCAGGGGTTCGACCGGAACGCGCTGCCGGGTCCTCGCGAATTCTCGACGAAGTTCGTCGATGCTTCGTTGCAGCAGGGCGTTGGCGAAGTTGCGGTCGAACTCGACGTCGGGGGTCGTCCCTGGCGCGGGGGGGCAGAGACGTTCCAGCGCGGCCCAATCCGCGGAGATGATGACCTCGCGGCCCCCTCGCTTGACCGCGCGATCCCCTCGGGCCTTTGACTTCAAGAAGTTCTCCAGGACGGTCCGCAAGAACGGACGGAACGGACCGCGCTCCCGATCGTAGCGACTCAACGGCTGGGAATCGCCCAGCAGGAAAACGAAGAACTCCTGGGTGAGGTCCTTCGCCAGGTCGGCGGTGCCCGCGCCGCGGCGGACGTAGGAGTAGACCGGACCCACGAACGTCTCACAGAGCGTTTCAATGGCCCTGGCGTGCTCCGGAGCGTCAGGCCGGCACGCGGCGCAGATCTCGCTCCAATGGGACGAGGCGGGCCACGGGTAGTACTGCGACGATCGGATCATCCGCGAGGCACCCGGTTCTCCCAACGATCTCGCAACCAATCAAATTGTCTCTCAAGATCATGTCCATCTCAAGGTCAGTGCGTTTCGAGAGGTTCTGGGGAAACAACGCGATCAGGGACTCGGCGTGGAGGCGAGCTTCTCCAGGTCGGCCCAAAGGGCTTGCCAGAGTTCGCGTTCGGTCTGGGGAAGCGCGGCCAGCGCCTCGGGTTCCCGGACACCCGCGAAGTTGGGCTCCCTCATCCAGTACCGCAGTAGAGCCCGCGAACGCTCCGCGGCGGCGGCGTCGGAACCCTCGATGATTCGCGCCCGGAGGGCCAGATCGGCCCGCAGCCAGTCCAGGCCCATGGCGCGCAGGGCGGCTCGTCGTTCGGGGTCGAGCGAGCCCGCGTCGCGCCCTTGACCCAGGCCCGCCAGAATCGCCGAGCCCGCCGCGTTGTAACGATCTCCCACGATCAGGTCGTCGGCCAGCTTGGGGTCGGCCTGGAACGCATCGGCGTAGTGACGCGCGGCCCTCGCGTGAAGCTGGCGGTTCTTCCAGGCGCACAGTCTGGCGAATCCCACGGTCTCCGATGCGTCGGTGGGGGATGGGCCGCCAGCCAACGACTCTTCCAGACGGGGCTCCAGCGCGGCCAGCGAGCGCGCGAGCCCGGCGAGTTGAAGCCAGGTCGGTCGCTTCGGATCAGCCTCGGGGATCAGGTCGATGCCCCGCTCCAGGTCGGCCAGCGCCTGGCGAAACGAACCCAAACGGTACTCCGCCAGTCCGAGGTTGCAGTACGCCTCGGCGTAGTCCGGCTTCGCGGCGATGGCCTCGCGGTAGGCCCGACTCGACGCCTCGTCATCCTTGAGGTCGTCG
>JBFWRA010000677.1:0-3782 GCA_050249155.1 Isosphaeraceae bacterium
GCGGATCTCTCCTCGACGCTCGGCCTCGCGGCTGACGCCAGGCCGGCTCGTCCGCTGGAGGTGGGAGGATTCGGGAAGGCCAAATCCTGCATCCTGCTCTATCTGTATGGAGCGCCGAGCCAGCTCGAAACCTTCGACCCCAAGCCCGACGCCCCCACTCAGATTCGAGGGGAGTTGGGCTGCATCCCCTCCTCGGTGCCGGGGCTGAACGTTTGCGAGTTGTTGCCGAGACTCGCGCGGATCATGGACAAGGTCACCGTGATCCGATCGGTCTCGCACCCCTACCCGGTGCACGGGGTCGCCTTCGCCACCACGGGGATCTCGCAGATCACGACCCCGATGGAGATCAATCCCCGCGACCCGAACCACTGGCCATACATCGGGTCGGTCGTCGACTACGTGGACACCTCGAAACGATCCAGGGGCCCCGACGCGTCGCGTCCCGAGGTGCCCCGCAACCTTCTCCTGCCCTGGGCGTTCAGTAGCCAGCGCGTCGGTGAGGTTCCCCGAGCGGGGCCGTACGGCGGGTTCCTCGGCCAGGCCTGGGACCCGATCTCCACCGAGTTCGTCGGCGACGGAACCACCAAGGCCAGGAAGACCCTCACCGATAAGGTCTGGGAAGACTTCGAGCTCTACCGAGGAGTCACCAGGGACAGCCGGTTCCGCCTGGGCACGATCAACGAGGCCGGGCCCTCGCTGACCCTCGACCGGCTCGACCGTCGCCGTTCGCTCCTGGAACAACTGGAATCGGTCCGACGCGACGCCGACCGGGAAGCCAGCGCCAGCGGGATCGACCGGCAGCGGGCGATGGCTTATACCCTGATGGGATCGAAACGGTTCCGCGAGGCGTTCGACCTGGGCGCCGAGCCCGATTCCATCCGCAACCTCTACGGCATGACCCTGTTTGGCCAGGCCGCGCTCACCGCCCGGAGACTCGTCGAGGCGGGGGGACGATTCCTCTCGGTCTTCTGGGACGAATACGGCCTGGCGGGCACCGGCTGGGATACGCACTGGGACCACTACCCCAGGATGCGGGACGAGCTTCTGCCCGGCCTGGACGTCACCCTCTCGGGACTGCTGATCGACCTGGATCAACGCGGGTTGCTGGATGAGACGCTGGTCGTCTGCCTGAGCGAGCACGGCAGAACGCCGAAGCTGGATAACAGCCGAGGTGGTGGCCGCGACCACTGGTCGCGCTGCTACTCGGTCCTGATGGCCGGTGGCGGGATCGCCAGAGGACAGGTGATCGGTCGTTCCGACGCGATCGCCAGCGACCCCGTCGAACGACGAGTCTCGCCGAAGGAGATCCTGGCCACGATCTATCACCTGCTCGGTATCGATCGCGACACGATGCTGACCGACCGCCAGGGCCGGCCGATGCCCTTGCTGGCGGAAGGAGATCTCATTCCCGAGGCCATCGCTTGAACCGAGCGAAAGAGAAGTGAACTGATCCTTCAGGTCGGCCCGCCGCTGGACCTCCCCGCTCGTCGCCAGTAGTCTGTCGGACGTCCTTCACAAGGATACGCCGACAGGAGCCGACTCATGCCCGCGATCGAACCGTACATCGACGCCCACAGCCACGTCTGGACCCCCGACGTCGGTCATTACCCCCTGGCCGAGGGGTTCACCGTTGAGGACATGAATCCGAAGTCGTTCACGGCGGAGGAACTCCTCGCGGTCTGCCGCCCGGCGGGCGTCGGTCGGGTGAATCTGATCCAGATGAGCTATTACGCGTTCGACAACGCGTACATGCTCGACATGATCAAGCTCTACCCCGACCGATTCGTGGGGACCGCGATCGTCGACCCGCTGGCGGCCGACCCTGGCAAGGCGATGCGGGAACTACGGCCCAGGGGGGTTCGCGCCTTCCGGATTCAACCCAAGTACAGCGAACTTCCCCCCGCGCGCTGGCTCGAACCCGCGGGGTATCAGGCGATGTTCCAGACCGCCGCCGAGACCGGCCAGGTCCTGAGCTGCTTGATCGATCCAGACGGCTTCCCCGAGGTGGATCGCCTCTGCCAGGCGCACCCCAAAACCCCCGTGATCATCGACCACCTGGGCCGGATCGGAGCCAGCGGCGCGATCGAGAACGAGGCGGTCGAGGCGCTTTGCGCCCTGGCGAAGCATCCGAGGATGATGGTCAAGGTCGGCGCGTTCTACGCCCTGGGCAAGAAGACGCCCCCGTATCTCGACCTCGCTCCCCTGATCGAGCGGGTCGTCAAGGCGTACGGACCGGAGCGCTGTCTCTGGGAGAGCGATTGCCCATTCCAGGTGGTCGAACACACTTACGCCGACAGTGTGAACCTGGTGCGCGACCGGCTTCCCTTCCTGAGCCAGTCCGACCGGGAGTGGCTGCTCTGGCGGACCGCGGAACGAGCGCTCTTCCCGCGCTAAACTCGCTTCGACCGGGACAATCCCCCCAGCACGATCGTCGTTCCGCGGCGCGGGAGCGGAAAACCGCGTCCGAAGGATCGCCGCTTGTCGCTGATCTCTCAGTGTGGGAGGTCGTCACACGGGACGAGGTCGGTCCCCCGCTCGCGGGCCCGAGCGTGACGTCGACTCTCGGGAGACGATCCGCGATGCGCCACGACGCGAAACGACGAACCGGTCGACTGGTTGCCTGGCTCGGTGTCGCGCTCGCGGCGGGACTGGTCTCGGCCGTCGCCGCCGTCGCCACGGGCGCTTCGTCAACGACGCCGACCTTCGCCAAGGTGCCGACGGGCCTGGTTCGGCGCGAGCCGTTCTACTCCACGGTGGTCGCGGCGGGCCGGGTGGAGAGTTCCCAGAGCACCGAGATTCGCTGCGCTCTTTCGCGACTCTCCTCGGGACTGAGTTCGACGATCCTGACGATGATCGACGACGGCTCGAACGTCAAGAAAGGGGAGGTCCTCGCCGAGCTTGATTCCTCGGGCTACGTCGAGATGGTCCGTCGCCAACAGATCGTGGTCGATCAGGCCCAGGCGACCCACGACCAGGCGAAACTGAGACTGGAGGTCGCCGAGATCAACCTTCAGGCCCAGAAGCTCGGCGTGATGGCTCAGACCGACAAGCAGATGCGTAGCCAGATCGCGCTGGCGGAGTCGGATCTGAACCGGCAGGAAGACCGCCTGGCCTGGACCCGCCGCATGCTGGAGAAGGGGTACCTGCCCGAAGGTCAGGTCATGACCGAGGAGCAGACGCTCCGCAGGGCCGAGCTCACCCTGAAGCAGGCGCGGACCGCTCTGGAGAATTACCAACGATTCTCAGCGCCCAAGCAACTCCGAGGGCTGGAAAGCGCGATCAATAGCGCCAAGGCGTCGCTCGATTATGAGACGATCCGCCTCAACCGCGAGGTTGAGCGGCTCAAGTTGTATCAAGAAATGGTTGATCAATGTGTGGTCCGAGCCCCCCACGACGGGTTCGTGATCTACGCGAACCGGGCGGGGCGCGAGCAGGAAGTCTACGTCGGAGCCACCGTCCGTGAGCGGATGCGGCTTTTCAACCTGCCCGACCTTTCCCGAATGGAAGTCGAGGTCCTCCTCCACGAGACGATCGTCGACGGGATCAAGCCAGGGATGCCGGCCCGACTTCAGGTCGCGGCGCTTCCGGGGAAGACCTACGAGGGGGTCATCAAGTCGGTCGCCCCCCTGCCCTACGCCGAGCGACGCCGGGAATCCGGCGACAGTCAGATCACCTACTTCGTCGGTAGGGTCACCTTGACGTCCAATCCCGAAGGTCTTCGCCCGGGCATGACGGCCGAACTCGAAATCCTCGCCGGCACCAAGGATGGCGTTCTCGTCGTT
>JBFWRA010000678.1:0-3779 GCA_050249155.1 Isosphaeraceae bacterium
CGGACCACGTCGCGCTTGACCAGCCCCTTGGCGGCCCTGGCGTCCTCGACCTGCTCGCAGACCGCGGCGCGGAGCCCCGCGTTGACGATCTTGGCGAGGTAGGACTCCAGCGCGGGGTGAGGGAACCCCGCCATCGGCAGCGCGTTGGGGCCCTTGTCCCGAGAGGTGAGCGCCAGACCGAGCAAGGGCGCGGCGCGTTCGGCGTCGTCGCCGAACATCTCGTAGAAGTCACCCATTCGGAAAAGCAGAAGGGCGTCGGGATCCCGCCGTTTGAGGGCCCGGTACTGGGCCATCATGGGAGTGTCGGTGGAGTCGACGTCGCTCATCAGCGCTGGCCCGCCGTGGCGTCGTGAGGACGGGGCCGGGCGACGGTCGCCACGCGCAACCCGCGCCTGGGGCGGGAAGGGCGATCCCCGGTCGTCCTCACTCGCGCGGGGCCTCGGCGGCGAAGAGCGGGGGACGGCCCCCTAGCCCCGTTCCATCAGAACTTATCGAGCGCGGCTTGCTCTTCGGGAAAGATCTCGAACACCTGGTCCAGCCGGGTGATTCGGAAGACCTCCAGAAGATCGGGGTGGATACAGCAGAGCTTGAGCTTGCCCTTGACCGCGCCCACCTTCTTCTTGAGGTTGATGAGTTTGCCCAGCGCGGCGCTGGACATGTACTGCACGTTCCCGAAATTCAGGAGGATCTGCTTGTGTCCCTCATCTTCGACGAGGCTGTAGAGCTGATCGCCGACCTCCTGGATATTCTCCTCGTTGACGATCTTGGACTCGACGAAGCTGACGACGGTCACGCCGTCGATGGTTTCCAGGCGGAGATGACGGCGAGAGGCTTGCGACATCGGCAAACTCCTGTCCAGGACGGAACCGCACCGCGGTGGGGCACGCGACGATGAGAGAAAAAAACCGGTCCCGCAAGCGGCCTCTCGAGGACTTTGCCGGACACGGCGGACGACCCGACGGCGGCGAGAGGCGGGGCTACTCCACACTTACCAGAATGCGGCGAGGAATCAAGGGTCCACCTTCCCATTCAGGCTGACCCGGAGAGTCCTCGGGTGCTCGCCAGCGGCCCCGACACGTCACTTCCCGGGAGCGGGCGGCGGTGCGGCCAGGCCCGCGACCCAGGGTGTGTTCCCCCCTGGACCTTTCCGAACCCACCGCTCTCGCCCCGCGATCGCGGCTCGTCCGACGATCGAATTGACCGCGCGTCGAGCGCGCCACTTGGTTAAGATCAATGCGGGAGTGCCCGACGAGACGCTCACAGGTCGAACGGCCTCGGGCCTTTTCGTGCGAGTGATGGGAGCCGCGACGGTCATGGCATCGCTGGAGACGTTCCCCAACCAGTTCCCGGGGCGCGATTATGAGATCGAGATCACCTGCCCGGAGTTCACCGCGGTCTGTCCCAAGACGGGCCAGCCGGACTTCGGGACGATCGTGATCACCTACGTTCCCGACGCCACGTGCGTCGAGCTCAAGAGCCTCAAGCTGTATCTCTTCGCTTACCGTGACCGGGGCATCTTCTACGAACACTCGATCAACACGATCCTCGATGACCTGGTCAAGGCGTGCCAGCCCCGGCGGATGCGCGTGGTCGGCCGATTCACGCCTCGTGGTGGGATCTCCTCGCGGATCACGGCCGTCCACCAGGCTCCGTTCCTTCCGTCGTCGGATCGCTCGGGCGAGGGGGATCTTGGGAATCTCGTATGACAGGGGCACCTGGGATGGGGATCGCTGGGAGATTTTGAGAGGGACCGCCGCATGGCCCGACGCCCGATTTTGACGCTTACCTCCGACTTTGGAAACGAAGGTCCGTACGTGGCCTCGATGAAAGGGGTCGTGCTCAGCCTCGCGCCGGAGACCCAGTTCGTCGACGTCTCACACTCCGTCGCGCCCCAGAACATCCTCGAAGGGGCGTTCGTTCTCGCCGAGGTGATCGACGTCTTTCCGCCGGGAACCGTGCACCTGGCCGTCGTGGACCCGGGGGTCGGGACCGACCGCCGACTCGTGGCCGTCTCGATCGAGGGGCAGTGGTTCGTCCTCCCGGACAATGGGCTGATCTCGGGTGTCCTGCGGAAGCACCGACCCGGGGGTTCCTGGGAGATCACCGACCCGAAGGTTCGACGCGCCAAGGTCTCCTCCACGTTTCACGGGCGCGACGTCCTCGCCCCCGCCGCGGCCTACCTGCTTCGGGGAGGGGACCCCTCGGGACTGGGACCACCATGCGACAAGCTCGTCAGGCTCAAGAACTTCGAGCCCGCGCGAGACGATCACGGCTTCGTTGGCGAGGTGATCTTCCAGGACACGTTCGGGAACCTGATCACGAACGTCCCCATCGATCTCCTGGCCGACACGCCCGCGACCGCGTGGACCGTCGCCCTGGCCGGGGAGCACATCGAGGGACTGGATCGAACCTACGGGGACCGACCGACGGGAAGCCTGATCGCCCTTCCGGGGAGCAACGGCTGGATCGAGATCGCCGTGGTCAACGGCGACGCCGCCCGGCAGCTCTCCGCGGGGCCGGGCACCACCGTCTGGGTCCGTGGACCCCTCGGTTCGCGCGAGACGAGCGTCTATGACCGTCCCTGACGCCGCCACCCTCCGGGAGTGGGACAGGGCGCACCTCTGGCATCCCTTCACTCCGCTCGCCGATTGGGCCGCCTCCGATCCACTGATCGTCGACCGCGCCGAGGGGGCCTACCTCGTCGACGTCGAGGGCCGGCGCTACCTCGACGGCGTCAGCTCGCTCTGGTGCAACGTCCACGGGCACCGACATCCGACGCTCGACGCGGCGATCCGTTCCCAGCTGGACAGGGTCGCTCACTCGACGTTGCTCGGCCTGACACACCCCACCGCGATCGAACTGGCCCGCGCGCTGGTCGAACTCGCCCCGGAGGGCCTGAACCGGGTCTTTTTCTCCGACGACGGGGCGACGGCCGTCGAGGTCGCCCTCAAGATGGCCTTTCAATACTGGCGGCAAAAGGACCCGCCCGAGCCGCGGCGCGCGCGGTTCCTCGCCCTCGGGGGGGCCTATCACGGCGACACCCTGGGCGACGTGAGCGTGGGAGGGGTCGATCGGTTTCACGCGACGTTTGGCCCCTTGCTGTTCCCCACGGTGAGGGTGCCGAGCCCCCACTGCTACCGTTGCCCGCTGGGCTTGACCCGCCCCGAGTGCGGGGTCGCCTGCCTCGGCGAGGTCGAGCGCGCCCTGGCCGCCCATCCCGGGGAGTTCGTCGCGATCGTGGTCGAGCCCCTGGTCCAGGGGGCCGCCGGCATGATCGTCCACCCCGAAGGCTACCTCAAGGGGCTTCGCGAGCTCTCGACTCGACATGACACGTTGCTGATCGCCGACGAGGTGGCCGTGGGGTTCGGCAGGACGGGAACGCTCTTCGCCTGCGAGCGGGAAGGGGTCTCCCCCGACTTCCTCTGCCTGGCCAAGGGACTGACCGGCGGTTACCTTCCTTTGGCCGCCACGCTCACGACCGACACGATCCACTCCGCCTTTTATGGGACCGCCCTCGACGGCAAGACGTTCTACCACGGCCACACCTACGGCGGGAACCCGCTGGGCGCGGCCGTCGCTCTGGCCAATCTCCGCGTGTTTCAGGACGAGAAGACGCTGGATCACGTCGGAATCCTCTCGGCGAGACTCGCCGAACGCCTGACCGAATTCCGTCGACTGCCCCACGTCGGCGACGTCCGCCAGCGCGGGTTGATCGCCGGAGTCGAGCTGGTCGCCGATCCAGCGACGAAGACCCCGTACGCGTGGTCCGAGCAGGTCGG
>JBFWRA010000679.1:0-3778 GCA_050249155.1 Isosphaeraceae bacterium
CGAGCCCCCGCGCCCCGACCCGCGGCGCCGTCGTCCTCGCGGGACCGGGAGACCAGCCCGGCTTCCTTCCGCGATTTCCTCGAGGAATCTCAGCGCAGGATTGGCCAGGCGGTCATCGAGGGGGCGACCGAGGGACTGAAACGGGCCGTCGAAGGAGAGGTTCCCCGTGAAGGACCCCGAAACGCTCCGCGTCGCTGAGCCGGTCCCCGGAAAAGATCCGATCAACCTGACCCAGGTTCTCAAGCTGGCGGGCTGGGCGATGACCGGTGGCGAGGCCAAGTCCTTGATCGCCGAGGGCCGAATTCGGGTCAACGGCGAGGTCGAACTGCGGAAGCGCCGAAAAATGGCGATCGGTGATCTCGTGGCGATGGAGGGGGGCCCCCGGGTCCGGCTCGCCGGGCCCCCGCCCGATCCATCATCGTCGGATTCCCAGGTTGGGCCCTCCTCGGTATCATGACGGATCGACCGCGAGGCGCGCCGAACCGGGGCGCCCTCGCTGGTCGAGGTCGCGCAGCCCTCTCTCCTCTCCCATCGGGCTTGGCCATTCGGCCGCCGCGTGTGAGACCCCGTTGATCCCCCCGAAGGCGCGGGAGGATCCCCCGTGGGTCAAGGACTGGACCTCCCATCAGCCTTTTCCCCCGGTCCGGTCTGACTCGACCTGGAACGGCGGGCACGCCCCTCGCCCCAAGGATACCCAATGAAGAGGATCGGCATCCTGACCGCCGGTGGCGACACCCCGGCGCTGAACGCCACGATCACGGGCGCGGTTCACGAGGCGAACCGGCTGCGAATCGAGTTGATCGGGATCATCAAGGGATTCAGTGGGTTGCTCAATCCCCAGGTTCCCCACGTTCACCTCAACCCGCTGTTCACGGCGATCCCGGAGCTGGACCCCACCCGAGGCGGAACCCTGCTGGGAGCCTCGCGGGATTATGTGGACGCCGAGGACTCCGAGGCGATCCAGCGTGTCGCCTCCCGACTGGCCCGGCTCAAGATCGACGGCCTGATTTGCGTCGGCGGCGACGGCACGATCAACGGGATGCAGCCGCTGGGGCAGCATCTTCCGGTCGTCCTGGCTCCCAAGACCATCGACAACGACCTCGGCCTGAACTACCTCGACGAATCCAACGAGTGGGAACGCGTTGCCGACGCGACTCGGCCCAGGGGTTACGTCTCTCGCAAACGACCTGGCCGCGAGTTCGGCCTGGACGAGATGATCAGTTACGCCACTCCGGGTTTCGCGACCGCCGTTTACGTCTCGTCGATCAGCGTCGAGCGGATCAGGACCAGCGCCGAGAGCCATCGGCGGGTCGCGATCATCGAGGTCATGGGCCGGGATTGCGGGATGATCGCGCTGGGCACCGCGTACGGCCAGCCCGACGTGATTCTGATTCCCGAGTCCCCCGTGGAGCCTGGCCCCCTGGTCGAGAAGGTGGTCTCGGTGCTGGACGTCCAGAAGCACGCGGTCATCGTCGTTTCCGAAGGAATCGTCGACAACGAAGGCCACATCTTTGGATCGGTGACCGCGAGCAAGGACCCCGCGGGAAACCTCCAGTACAACGGCGCGGCCGAGGGGATCAAGCGATTGCTCGTCTCCGAGCTGGGGGACGCGTTCTTCACCCGGAAACGACGCAACGAGAGCGCCGACGCCGCGATCTTCGTCAGGAAAGTCGGCCACACCCAACGAGGGGGCCGACCGATCCTCTTCGACCGTTTTTACGGCGCTCAGCTGGGCGGCAAGGCCGTTCAACTCTTGCTGGAGGGTTATCACAACCGCGTGGCTACCCTTCAATACCGCGACGGCGTGTTCTTGACGGACAGCGTCGACGCCAACCAGCTCCGCGACCGCTGGGGGGTGATCCACGCCAGGCCGGTGTCCCCGACTCTTTATGACGCCAGGCGGTTCATGCCGTCAGCCAAGGGGATCAAGTACCTTCACAGCGTCTTCACCAACGCGATGGGCGTCGACGACGCCGAGAGCGTTCGCCACATCTTCGGAACCGGGAACATCGTCCACCCCTATAACTCGGTGAACGTCCACGTCAACAAGCGAATCGTCAAGCTCGATCCCGACACCTGAACCGAACCCAACCTCAGGAGTGACCGAGCCGAAACCCAACCACGACGCTGGTCCACCGATCTTGATCCGGGAACCGCGGGACGTTGTGATGGTACGTTCCCGGTGAGCGCGCCCCCCGCCCGACCCAGGTCTATTCCCAGGCTTCCCCAATCGCGTTGAGGCACGACGAGCGATGAGTAGCGACCGTTCCGTTTATCTCGGCACCGACAGCGGGGCGACCACGTCGAAGGTGGGGGGGGTCTGGGAAGACGGCTCGACCGTCTCGACCAAACTGCTTCAGCGCCCGACGCCGTCGGCCGAGGGGCCCGGAGCGGTCGTCACAAGCTGGGTCGAGGGAGCGACGGAATACCTCGAAATCAACGGTCTGTCCTGGGACCAGGTCAAGGGAGTCGGCCTGGCGATTCCCGGCCCGTTTCAGCGTTATGGCGTTTTGGATCGCTCGGCCAACCTCCCCGAGAGCTTCCTCGGGTTCGACGTCCACGCCGCCTACGCCAGCGCGCTGGCGGAGAAGGTGGGGCGGCCGGTCCCCCTGACCGTCGGCAACGACGGCAACTTCGGAGGAGTCGCCGAGGCCCACCACGTCCGAGGTTCGGCCAGCGGCACGGTGCTAATGCTGGCCCCCGGCTCGGGCCTGGGCTGCGCGTTCATCGACCGCGACGGCCTCCCGCTGGACGGCGACACCCTCGCGGGAATGGAGGCGGGGCATCTCCCCTCTCCGCTGCACGAGCTGGGCGTCAAGGCGTACCCTTGCGGCTGCGGCCGCACCTGGGGATGCGTCGAGGTTTATACGACCATCTCGGGACTGCCTTACCTGCTGGCCGAGACCTTGCCGAGGTACCCCGACCACGAGCTGGCCAAATCAAACCGACCCCCCAAGGAGAAGGTGCTGGCCCTGCGCGGGCTCGCCCAGCAGGGGGACGCGCTGGCCCGAGAGATCTTCGACTTCCAGGCCAGGGCGCTAGGCTATCACGTCGCGATCCTGGCGATGGCGCTCGACCCGCGATTCGTGGTCATCGGCGGCGGCCTGATGGACCCGGAGGCGACCACGCCGGCCTTCCGCGAGCGTTACCTCGACATTCTTCGAACGACCGCCGATCCCCTGCTCTGGCCCGCTCAGCGGAGAGAGATGCGCGTCGCGCCCGCGGCCCTGGGCGATCTCTCGCAGTCGATCGGGGCGGCGCTGGTGGCGCTCTACCAGAGCCGGCCTTGAATAACAATGAACAAATGAGCGATTTTTGGGAGAAAAATAATCGAGTAGGGGTTTCGGCTCGGCGGAACCGGCTGGCCCGGGCGAGGCCAGCCTTCGACTATTTATCTATCTTGGTATAATCACTCAAGCGGCCAGCGATTCTTGATGCCTTCCTCCTCGACGCTGTCCAATTGCTTTCCGTTGATCCTGAACCGAGCGAGCAAAGTCGATCGACCTTTGGCTTTGGCTGTCTCATAATACTGACGATGTTGCTCGATAAACCGCTGTGAGCCGTCGACCGGGATTCGGCTCAGCGGATACCTTTGCTCGGCTGCTTCGCTCGCAGCCATGCCCACAGCATGGATTGCCTTAAAGATCTCACGACGCGTGTTCAAGGGAAGGCCTACCGTTCCCAAGTCCGCTGCCGATTCCTCCGAGGTTGGGGGAACCCTCAGACCCTTTGCTTCAATCCATCCTTCACGACCTCGCCAAGTGCCCCCCTCCAGCCG
>JBFWRA010000680.1:0-3778 GCA_050249155.1 Isosphaeraceae bacterium
CAGCGCTCCCCCAAGGGAAGCAGGGCTCCCGCCACGAACGTGAAGCGGACCAACAGGGAGGGAATTCGCCAGAGGGAACTCGGCCGAACGGCCTCGACCTCCGCCTCGTTTGATTCGATCGGCGGGTGAAGGCGATCCAGACCTGGATGAGGACCGCGAGGTTCCAGACCAGAACGATTGGACTGTGATCGAGTCCCAGGGGACCGAGAACGCCGATCAGACCCAGGTGGGTCACCGTCGCGCCGAGCAGTCCGACCCGCCGAAACTTCGACGTGAGCAGTGCGCCGGCGACCAGTAGCTCGCCCAGGGGCAAGGTCAGCACCACCAGGGTCCGGACGAGGGCCGACCACTCTCGGGGTTCCAGTCCCAGGGGTCGGAGGAGCGTCGTGATGAAGAGGAGTCCCAACTCGTCGCGAAACGAAACGTCGAGTTTGGAGAGGCCGGAGTGGAAATAGAGCAGGACGTACCAGAGCCGGCAGTATCGCAGTCCCTCTCTCTCGGGCAGGCCCGCCAGGAGCGAACCCGTCATCGCGAACTGGTAAATCCAGGGCTGGAACCGATGCTGGTCGTTGAGAATCAGGAAAAAGAGAAGGGCCAGGCCACCAAAGAAGGGGACGCGCCAGGAGCGACCCGTCGCGAACCAACCGATCGCGACCAGCGCCCCGAGAAAGACGCCCCAATCGATGGGACGGATCGGCTGGGGAACGTGAGGCCAGAACGGGACCGCGGGGATGTCGACGGGATTGATCCAGAGGGGCCAGGAGAGCCCCATCATGACCGCCGTGAAACCACCCAGAGCCAGCCGAAGTCGTCGCGTTGGCGACCATCGGGGTGGATCGAGGATCGGACGACCGAATTCCCTCTGTGCCAACGCTTTCCCGATCGTGAACGGATTCGCGAGTCGACCCGATCGAGCGTTCTCGAAATCGTGGCGAGGGCGTCGTGATCTCATCCGGTCGACGAGGCGAGGAATTCCGCGATCCGAATGCGAAACTCGCCGACGTCCTCCACGTGGGGGAGGTGTCCGACCCCCGGCATGGTGGCGAACCGAGCCTTCGGAATCAGATCGGCGAGTTCCCTCGCGACCCGGGGAGGATTGACCAGGTCGAGCTCGCCCACCAGGACCAGTGTGGGCTTGTCGATCGAGATCAAACGAGGACGGGAATCATGCCCCATGGTCGCGCGGGCCTGTCTGGCGAAGGCCTCCGCGTCCTGGGGCCAGGCGTTCCGCTCGGCGAATCGGATCAATCCCTCGACGAGATTCGTGTTGCGATAAAACGGCGGGGCGACGAGCCAGGGGAGGGTCGCCCTGGTGAACTCGGCGGCGTCGGTGCGCCGTCGGGTGAGAATCCAGGAATCGAGAACCGCTTTGCGCCAGAGCTCCGCCCCGGCGTGAGTCGAGGCGAGTACCAGGCTTGCCACCCGGTCCGGGTATCGAATCGCGAGTTCCTGAGCGATCAATCCACCCATGGAGTGGCCGACGACGTGGGCGGGGACGGCGTCGACGGCCGTCAGCCAGGCGGCGACGTCGTCGGCCATCGCGGCCGTGGAATAGTCCTCGTGTTCACGGTCGGATTGGCCGACGTCGCGGTTGTCCAGCGCGAGGACGCGGAAGCTCCTCGCGAACCAGCGCTGAGGGACTGAGAACGCTCGATGATCTCCACCCAGTCCACTGAGGAAGACGAGGGGCGCGCCCTGGCCAAACTCTTCGTGGTAAAGGAATCGACCATTCGCGAACACCTGGGGCATAGCGCCGTCGCCGCCTCGTCTTGTCGACCGCGATGGCCACACGAGTCAACGCGACCGATCCAGGGTCGGCGACTGGCCCTCGTCTGGGGAGCCATTCTGATCGGAAACCGGTCCGCGCTCAACGCGCCGCCTTCCCGATTCGAGAGATCGTCGCGCGGACCAGTGAGTCGCCCCCTTGACGAGCCTGGCGTCACAGGGAATAATCCACGAGTGACCTGGCCCCATCGTCTAGCGGCCTAGGACACTAGGTTCTCAGCCTAGGAACCGGGGTTCGAGTCCCCGTGGGGTCACTGGATCAAGGCCATGGCGTTCGCCATGGCCTTTTTCATTGGCGATTGACCGCGACCCGGCCACCCCCCCGAGTCCATTCAAGGAGGGGCGCGGCGAATCGTGGGCCGTAGGGCGGTGTCTCGCCAGTAGGAGCGGATCGTCTGGACAAGCTCCTGGTAACTTGGGTACTCGGCGGGCTTCTGGATATAGGTGTTGGCCCCGGCGAGGTAGGTCCGAAGGACGTCGTCCTCCTGTCGGGAGGTCGTCAGCACGATCACGGGAATCGCGCGCAGGAGGGGGTCCGACTTCAAGGAGGCGAGGACTTGCTCTCCATCCATCCCGGGAAGATTCAGATCGAGCAGGATGAGGTCGGGGAATCGCGTGGACGAGGGCGCGGCGGCACCGGCCTGGTCGAGATACGCCAGCGCTTCCGGACCGTTACTGGCCACGATCAATCGGTGGGGCACCTCGCCGTCACTCAGCGCTCGCTGAATGATCTTCACGTCGGCGCGGCTGTCTTCGATCAGAAGGATATGAAAACAATCTGACACGGCAGTCTGTCCCCTCAGGCGGTCGTCGGCTCAGGGAGATTCCGGTGGCCTCGGCAGAGATACGAGGAAAGTCGATCCGTGGTTCGATTCACTCATGACGCGGATCGTTCCACCGTGGGCCTGGACGATCTTCTGACAGATCGCGAGCCCAGCGCCGGTCCCCTCGTATTCCTCCTGCGTGTGAAGTCGTCGAAAAAGCTGAAAGATCTTCTGATGATAACGGGAATCAATCCCAATCCCGTTGTCTGAAACCTGGATCGTCACCCAGCCCGTCTCCTCAGGCACTGAGCGGTCGACCGTCACGGTCACTCTCGGGACGGCCTCCTGATTGTACTTCAATCCGTTGGTGATGAGATTGGTGAAAAGCTGACCGATCCGATCGCGATCCCCCCAGACCTCGGGCAACGACGCCTCGAAATCCACCTGACCGCCACGGGATCGGATTCGATCCGACAGGTCGGCGCGGACGACTTTCAAGACCTCGCTTAAATTAACGCGATCGAACTCGCGTGTCACCTTGCCAGCGCGGGACAGCGTGGTCAAATCCTGAATCAGAGATCGCATTCGTCGCGAGGCGTCGACGAGATAGCGCACGAATTCCCGTCCCTGGTCGTCGAGCCGGTCGCCGTAATCGGCCAGGAGGAAGTCGGAGAAGGAGACGAGGGTGCGCAGGGGTTCCTGAAGGTCGTGAGAGACGACGTACAGGAACTCGTCCATCTCCTTGTTGCGGCGTGTCAATTCCTCGTTGGCCTGGGCGAGCCTCGTGTTCTTCTCGCGAAGCTCCGACTCGAGGCGTTTCCTGGCGGTGACGTCCTGGGCCACGCTTCGGGAACGGATGACCTTGTCGTCAGGCCCTCGAAACGCGAGGGCCTTGACCCAGACGTCCATCTCGGTGCCGTCGGCCTTGAGCCAACGGCTTTCGACCTCGATCGCGCCGTCCTGGAGGAACTGACGAAACCGGCGTTCATAAAGATCGCGAAATGGCTTGGTCAGCAAGGTCGAATAGTTGGCACCGATGAGTCGTTTTCGATCGACGCCCAGGGCCTTCAGGAGAGTGTCGTTGCATTCAATGAACCTTCCTTCGCCGTCGAGGCTGAAGTACATCGCCGGCGCGTTCTGATAGAGATCTCGATAGATCTCTTTCAGATCCTCCAACTGGCGATTGGTTTCGATCAGCCTGGCGTTGACGTCCAGGAGTTCGCGGGTCC
>JBFWRA010000681.1:0-3772 GCA_050249155.1 Isosphaeraceae bacterium
CGCTTGGCCCCGATGACCCGAATTCCCGACGACCTCCCTGTTCCGGCCTCTCCATCAGCGTCGAACCAGCGGACGTCGAGCCGCTTCGGGTGGTTGGGACTGGAAGTCACGCTCGCGTTGACTTTCGCCGCCGTGGCGGGTTGGAGACCCACGGCCGCGCCGATGGTCACACTGGCCGCCCTGGCGACGACCCCCTGGGCGCTCCTCCAGGGATTCCGGGCTCTGCGGGGCACGGAACTCAAAGGAGCGCTCCACTGGGCCTGCGTCACGATCGCACTCGGGATCGCCACGCAGGGCCTCGCGTTGTGCGAGCCGCTGGCTTCCGGGAGACCGATCGCGGGTCACCTCTGCTATCTCACGACGCTCGCCGCGCTGGCCGCATTGATCTCCGTGCTGAACGCCAGGACGCCCGGTGGCGGGGCCTGGGCGATCCTCATGGCACTCCTGGTCCTCGTCTTCCTCATTCCGTGGCTCGAAGGGGCGGGACTTCGTGAAGGAATCTCGGTCCTCGGTCGGCTGAGGCTGGAGAACCCCTGGTCGTTGTTCTACGGGTTCCTCGTTCTGGCCGGTGTCACGAACTTCCTCCCCACGCGCTTCGGTCCCTCGGCGCTCTGGTTGCTGCTGGGGTTCGCGCTCGAATTCCTGGGTCTCTCCGGCTGGATCGAGTCGAAGCCAACCCGGGCTTTGATCTGGGCGGCGGTCCCCTGCACCTTCGCCAGCGCCTGCCTCGCGGCCGCGCGTCGCGAAGGCCAGCGTGCTGGCGACGCCGGCTCCGGGACGCTCGAATCACTCTGGTTGTGGTTCCGCGACCATTGGGGAGTCGTCTGGGGACTTCGCGTTCTCGAACGGTTCAATCGGACCGCCGAGGCCCAGGGATGGACCTTGCGGCTAACCTGGCAAGGCGTGCAAAATGGGAGACCCGAGGACCGATCGGAGGAGGCGGCATTGACCCTCTTGAAGGGACTGTTGAGACGTTTCGCCCAGCCCAGCCGCCTGGACGAGGCCAGTTCCACCGGGCGTTGATCCCCTTGTCCTGGGGCGGTACCCCGGCGATGATGGAATTCGGTGGGGGTGGTGACGGGTCCTGGCATCGATCGAGCGCGGAGGCGTCGTGGACCGAGGACCGAATTACGCGACGGCTTCGCTGGCCGTGCTCGCGGTGCTCGGCACGATCGCGGCGCTGTATCTCCTGAAAGCGATTCTGGTTCCGGTCGCCCTGGCCCTGCTGCTCGCCTGCCTGCTCTCGCCGGTGACCGCGGCGGTCCGCAAGCTCCTGCCCGTGGGACCGACGGGAGCGGCGGTCGTTTTGTTCGTCGTGACGGTCCTCCTGGGGCTCTACGTCACGAGCCTGACGGCCGAGAGCCTCGTCCAGGCCGCGAACACTCTTCCGGGCGATATCGAGCGGCTCTCCGGCCGCCTGAGCTCCCGAATCAACGACGCGATCCGCGATCAACCGTTCCTCCATAACGTCTTGCCCGAACCACGCACGATTGACCAGCTGGGGGACGCGAACCGAAACCTTCTGATCGACAAGCTCAGTTACGGGCTGATGGACCTGACGACCTGGGTCGTCCAGGGGTTCGTGGTCCTGGTCCTCGTGCTCTTTCTTCTGGCCGAGAGCGAGATGCTCGCCCCCAAGGTCGTTCGGTTCTTCGCGCCGACGCCAGGGGACGCGGCGACCGCGCAACGGGCCCTGACCGACCTGACTCACCAGCTTCGCGCCTACCTCGTCGCGCGGACGCTGATCAATCTGGGTCTGGGCGTGGTCTTCGCGCTCTTCTTGACGGTGATGGGGGTGAACTTCGCGGTGGCCCTCGGCCTCTTCGTGACGCTCACCAACTTCGTGCCTTACGTCGGCCAGTTGCTGGGGGGAGCGCTTCCGGTCCTGATCACCCTGGGCCAGAGTGAATCCCTGGGAGACGCCTTCCTCGTCTCGGCGGTTTACCTCGCGTTGCTGGGGATCGAGGGTTACGTGGTGACCCCCTGGGTGATGGGACGATCGCTCGACCTGAATGGAACGACCGTGCTTCTGACCTGCCTGTTCTGGGGATTCCTCTGGGGGCTGGTGGGCCTGGTCCTGGCGATGCCGATCGCGGTCACCTTGAAACTCATCTTCCAGTCGGTTCCCGAGTTGAATCGCTGGGCGGAATTGATGAGCTATCAGTGGCAGTCCCCTCGGCCGTCGGCGTCCCTGATGGGCGCGACGCCCGAGGAGATCGGTCACGATAGCCCCGGGCCTCCGGAACCACACACTCCGGAACCCGCGCAGACCGAGACCCCCAGGGCTCGGCCAGGTCCCGCGGCGAAGTCGCCAAGGGTGTGATCTCTCGAACTTTGGGACGCGGAGGACTCACGTTGTTCGGGAGAAAAAAACGGCTCACCGACTACGCCAACTGCGCGGGGTGAGCGGGCAAGCTCGCCCCTTCGGGGCTCGCGCAGGTTCTGCGCGATCTGTCGGGCCATCATGGCGACCCCAATTTCCTCGTTGGAATCGAGACTTCCGACGACGCCGGCGTCTATCGGATCACCGATCGCCTCGCGCTGGTGCAGACGCTCGACTTCTTTCCACCCCTGGTGGACGATCCGTTCACCTTCGGCCAGATCGCCGCGGCGAACGCCCTCTCCGACGTCTACGCGATGAACGGTCGTCCGGTCACGGTCATGAACATCGCGGCGTTTCCCGACGACCAGCTTCCGCTCACAATTCTGGGTGAGATCCTTCAAGGGGCCGCCGAGCGGGTCAAGGAGGCGGGCGCGCAGACCGTGGGAGGGCACACCGTCCGAGACGCCGAGGTCAAGTTTGGACTGAGCGTGACGGGACTCGTCGACCCCGCCGAACTTCTCACGAACGCCGGGGCGAAAGTCGGGGACCTCCTCGTCTTGACGAAACCGCTGGGCACCGGCTTCGTCACGACGGCCGCCAAGAAAGGGGAATGCCCCGCCGAGGTGCTGGATCGGGCGGTCCGTGGCATGACCCAACTCAACGTCGTCGGTCGCGACGCCTTGAGGGCCGCGGGGGGTGTCCACGCCCTGACCGACGTCACCGGCTATGGTCTCGCGGGACACGCCTCCGAGATGGCCGAAGGTGCCGGTCTCACCGTCGAGATCGACACGTCGAGACTTCCGACGATCGAGGGAGCCAGACCCCTGGGCGTCCCGAGGTACTTCACCAGGGCGAGCCGATCGAATCGGAAGTTCCTGGAGGGAAGACTTCGGGTCGAGGCCACCGCCGACCCGATCGCCCAGGAGTTCGCCTTCGACGCGCAAACGTCCGGGGGCCTCCTCATCGCGATCGACCTGGCCCATCTCTCCAGGCTCGTCGAGGAACTTCAGACCCGGGGCGCTCTGGCCTGGGAGGTGGTGGGCCGTTTGACGGACCGGCAGGGAGACACGGCGGTCGTCTTGATCTGATCGCCAGACTTGCGGGTCTCCCACCCAGGCGGTACCGTCTCCACTAACTCTCAAGTCGTCCCTGTTCGGCCTCCGGGGAGATTCAGCGATGGGAAGCGGCCCGACTCGTCGAGAATTCATGGAAGCGGCGGGGGTGACGGTCGGACTCGGCGGGCTCGCGTCCCGGCCGCTGATCGCCGGGCAGGCCGCCAGCCCCCGGGTTCCTCGGATCGCGGCGGTCGTCACGGTTTATCATTATCTGTCCCACGCGTACCACATCGTCGGCCGGTTCCTCGATGGGTTCGTTCTGTACGACGCCGGGGGTGGAAGCGCCCTCCACAAGCCCGCGGTCGAGGTCGCCAGCCTCTTCATCGAACAGACC
>JBFWRA010000682.1:0-3771 GCA_050249155.1 Isosphaeraceae bacterium
CACGACACCGTCAAGCGGGTCAAGGCGGGCGTCGAAAAGATCCGGCAAAACAAGGTTGAGCTTTACCCGTCCTCCCTTCACGGGTTCAAACTCCTCCGACTCGAACCCGAGGCCACCACCCACCTGGCCAAGTTCCTCGAAGGCACCGTCAAGCTCCGCGCCGCCGAATGGGAACCCCGGTACAACCTCAACCCCGTCGCGTTCACCGACGTGAAGGTCGTCAGACATAAAGACCCGGAGAAGGAACAGGCCAAGGAACCCGAGAAAGAACAAGCCAAGGAAAAGGAGATGGAGAAGGCCAAGGCCGCCCCTCCCGAGAAAAAAGCGGACCCACCCGTCCCCAAGGACCCTCCCCAGTGAGACGATTCGCGTGGAAATTCCCCCTGGCTCTCGACAATTGTAAGAGGCGGGCGTAGAATCGGAGATGACACGTCGGCGGGGCGTTCGTCCCGCCCGTTCGGTTCCGATCCGAATTCGATGGTCGTCGGCCCGTTCACGTCGATCGGTCCCTGGCGACGACACGACGAACCTCGGCCTGGGGGAGGTGAACGCCCATGGAACTGCTTTCGGAAGACCCGCGGTATCTGGCGGGCGGACTGGGGCTGCTGGCGTTGGCGTATCTGATCGCGTTGAAGCTGACCCAGCAGGGAAAGTACCTGATCTGGGCGGGTGCCGCCCTGGGGTTGGCGCTGCTGGTCGTGACGATCGAGCGGCTCTGGGTCACCGATCAGGAGCGGATCGAGCGAACGGTCTACGACCTGGCCGCCGCCGTGGCCGCTGGCGATCCCGACCAGGCCCTGACCTTTCTGGCCGACGACGTTCGATACGCCCGGGGCGACGTCACCTTGCCCACCGACGCCACCCGCGCCCAGGTCCGCGACCTGATCGAGAACACCCGGTTCGACTTCCTGACCCTCAACCGGTTCGTCGCCAACGCCGGCGCGCAGTCGCGTCGCGGCAAGGCGGAGTTCCGCGTCTTTTGCGGCGGGAGCATCCAGCGCGGGTCCTACAGGTACAACTTCGGCTCGACCCATTCCTCCTGGTCCCTGGGCCTTCGAGAGGTCGGCCCGGGGGTCTGGAAGGTGAACCGAATCACCCCGGTCGAGACCCCGAGGGGTGAGAATATTCTCCCTCGCTGATAAAATAAGGTTGGAGCGCGTCGTTCCGTGGAAGACCCACTCGTCGAAACCTGGACGATCCACGATCGGATCAATCGGTACCTGCTAGACGCGGTTCCCCAGGAGGCGCTGGGCCTGGCCCTGGCGGCGAGGCACCGAACCGTTCACCAGCTTTTCGGCCACATTCATAACGTTCGACTCATGTGGCTGAAAGCGGCGGCGCCGGAGCTGATGGAGGGCCTGGCGAAGGTGGAGGGGACCGACGGGGACAAGCAAGCCCTGGCCTCGGCGCTGGAGGCGTCGGGCCTGGCGGTCGCGGCGCTTTTGCGAAAGAGCCTGGCGGCCGGTGGCAAGGTGAAGGGTTTCAAGCCGCATGCGACGGCCTTTTTGGGTTACCTGATCGCCCACGAGGCGCACCACCGCGGCCAGATCGGCTGGACCCTCAAGGGAACCGGACACCCCCTCCCCGCCAAGGTCGCCTTCGGCCTTTGGGAGTGGGGCGTTCGCTAGGCGGGATCAACCCGTCGGCGACGGCCGCTCCCCCCGCCTCATTTCACCTCACCTCACCTCACCTCGCCTGGCCGGGAAGTGGGCCGGCCTTCTTTTCGGGATATTCGTAGATCAAGAGTTTGTGCTGCTGGACGTCGTAAACATACTCTTGATAGAACGGCAGCTTCGGCAGCGCGATGTTGTTGGCCCGGATGATCTCGGACATGAACTCTTCATGACTGCTGGGGTAGCGGTCGTTGGTGGCCTGGTAGAGGCCCATGGCTTTGTCGATCGAAAGGATGGACGTCCTGCCGATCATGCTGACGTACGCGTTGCCTGACACGGTGATTGGATCCTTGGCGACGATGCGCTGGCTGGCCACCACCGCGCCTTGTTTGAGGGCGGGATCGTCGGCGTCGCCGATCTCCTGGGTGCGTTTGCCGACGATGAAGGTGTCCTCAGGCTCCGCCTTGGGTTTGGCGGGGGTCTTGGCCTCGCCGGGAACGTGCCGGGTTTCCTCGGCGCAGCCGGCCAGGGCGGCCAGCGTCAGGGCGATCACCGCGGTCATGGCCTTCGATCGCATGGGGTGGTTCCTTGGTTGTCGGGCCTGGATCGAGTGGACGGGCTTATTGTCCGGCGTCGGCCTCGGACCTGGTCCCCGCCCAGTCCCAGGCGGCGACCTGGGGGATCAGGTCGTACCGGGTCAGGTCGAAATGCAGCGGGGTGACGGTGATGTAGCCCTCGCACAGGCTGGTGACGTCGGTCTCCGCGCCTTCGAGGTTGTACGGGGGGTTGTAGGTCATCCAGTAATAGGTGCGCCCGCGGGGGTCTTGCCGGCGCTCGAAGCCCTCGCCGTAGCGGCCGATTCCCATCGGCACGACGCGGACCCCCTTGGGCTCCCCTCGCGAGTGCGCCGGGAGGTTCACGTTGAAGAGGGTGCCGGGCGTCGGGTCGTGGGCCAGGATGCGCTCGATGACCTTGAAGGCGTTCCTGGCGGCGTGCGGGTAGTCGAAATGTTCGGCGAGCTCGAGCGAGACGGCGACGCTGGTGACCTTGAAGAAGGCTCCCTCGATCGCCGCGGCCACGGTGCCCGAGTAGAGGACGTTGATCCCCGCGTTCGAGCCGGAGTTGATCCCCGAGACGATCAGGTCCGGCGGCCTGGACATCAACTCGCAGATCGCCAGCTTCACGCTGTCCGCCGGGCTTCCCTCCACCATGTAGCCGAGCGTCGAGCCGTCCTCCTCGTCCACCTGTTTGACGATCAGGGGGTTGAGGATCGTGATCGAATGACCGACCCCGCTTTGCTCCACCGCGGGGGCGACCACCGTCACCTCGCCCAGCCTTTGAAGCTCCTTGCGCAGGGCGCGGAGCCCAGGCGCGAACACGCCGTCGTCGTTGGTTAGCAAGATCCGCACGGGTCCAACACCGATCCTTCCGCTGAGGAATAGGCCGGGAATCACGTCCCGGTTTGTCGATGGATCAGGGTGCCACGTGGTTCGGTCCTCCGAACCCGTGGGTTCCGCCGTGGCCAACGGCACGGGTTCGGAGGACCGAACCACGTGGCACCCTCGGCTCGCTCCACAAATCGGAAAGTGATTCCCAGCTGGTTCCTTACTCTTACTCGGGATCACGCTCTGAAAACGTCGTTGAGCGCGAGCCTGGCCGTTCGCCCTTTCCTCCACGCCTGTCGCGATCGTAACGGCCGGTGACGACCGCCGTCAACGGGCCGCCCCACGAGAAAAACTGTTCACAAGAACAGTTTGATCGGGTAACGTTCTGGGATGAGGAGACGGGGCGGTTCGCGACGTTGACGGAGGGGAGGCGAGCGATGTGGCGTGGCGTCCTGGCGGTCCTGGCGGGTTATCTCGTGGTGGTCGTGTTGACGATGGCGACCTTCGCTCTGCAGTTTCCCGAGGAGATGCGACAGGCGATGCGGGGCGAGGAAGTCAGCCCGCCGAGTATTGGAACGAACCTTGGCCTTCTGGGCGTGGGCGCGGTCACGGCCGTCATCGGCGGGGCGGTCGCGGGATTCGTCGGGGGCGGCGGGGTCCGACACGGCCGGGCGCTGGGGGTCGTCATGGTGATTCTGGGGCTCGTCTAGATGGCCGTGAACTGGGGGAGGCAGCCGCTCTGGTTTCAACTCGCCCTCGTCGCCATCCCCTTG
>JBFWRA010000683.1:0-3770 GCA_050249155.1 Isosphaeraceae bacterium
AAGATCGGCCGGCCGTTCTGAAGAAACGACCAGTCGATTGGCTTGACGGAGCGTGCCGGCCCGAAATCGACTCGATACTCGGGGATACATTCCCTGGGATCGGTAAGGTCGTAGCCAAGGATCGTAAAGAGGGGACCGATGAGGCTTTGCTTGGTCGCTTGCTCGTTACCCTTGACGTGTTCGGCGAGTTCCTTCACCCGCTTCACGTAAGCAAGAATCGCCTCGCTCATGATCCCCTCACCTCCCAAATCCCAAGGCCGACGGGCTCTCGTTGTTGCGACAACACCTATCATCAACTCGACAGACAAGCTTATTGTACGCGACGATCGATTGCTACCCGATTGTTTGCAATTAGGTCTCACCCTCCTCGTTGAGGTCGGGATCGTCAATCTGAACATGCCCGGTATCAGAGGCGTTTGGTTCTTCATGGGGGAGCAAAGGGGGTTCTTGGTCTGTGTAGCTCTCCGTTTCTATGTCCTCAGGAGTTGTTAGCTCTTCCTCAGGAAGCTTGGCGAGGCTGCTGACCTCGTCTCCCTCCTCGACCCTGATGATCCGGATGCCCTGGGTGTTGCGTCCGATGAGTCGGATTTCGTCGACGGTGGTGCGGATCAGGATACCGCCGGTGGTGGTGATCATGACCTCGTCGAGGTCGGTGACCTTGGCGATCGCGACGACGGGGCCGTTGCGGTCGGTCGTCTTGATGTCGATGAGCCCCTTGCCGCCGCGTTTCTGGGAGCGGTATTCCGTCAGGGCGGTGCGTTTGCCGAATCCGTTGGCGCAGACGGTCAGGAGACTGGCGGGATCGTCGTCTCCGTTGGCGACGATCATTCCGATGACCTCGTCGTCGTCGGAGAGGTTGATCCCCTTGACGCCGTGGGCGGGCCGACCCATCGAGCGGACGTCCGCCTCGTTGAAGCGGATGGCCATTCCTTGCTTGGTGCTGAGGACGACCTGGTCCCCCTCCTTGACCCGGACGACGCCGATGAGGTGGTCCCCCTCGTCCAGGCCCAGGGCGATGATGCCGCGGCCGAGGGGACGTTTGAAGGCGGTGAGGTCGGTTTTCTTCACGACCCCTCGCCGGGTGACCATCATCAGCCACTCGTCCTCGACGAACTCCCGGACGGGGATCACGCCGGTGATCTTCTCTCCCTCGCCAAGTTGCAGGAGGTTGACGACCGCCCTGCCGCCGGCGGTGCGGTTGGCCATGGGGAGGTCGTAGACCTTGTGCCAGAAGACCTTGCCCTCGTCGGTGAAGAACAGGATGAAGTCGTGCGTGAGGGCGACGAACATATGTTCGAGGAAGTCGCCTTCGCGGGTGTTGGTGGCGGAGATTCCGCGGCCGCCGCGGTTCTGGGCCCGATACGTGTTGGGGGGCAGGCGTTTGACGTAGCCGTCGTGGGTGATGGTGACGACCATGTACTCTTCGCGGATCAGGGCTTCCTTGTCGAAGTCGCCGAGTTCCTCGTCGGAGATGACGCTCCTTCTGGGGTTGGCGTACTTTTGCTTGAGCTCGCGCATGTCGGCGCGGATCATGTCGAAGATGAGCCGTTCGTCGTCGAGGATGCGTTCGTATTCCTGGATCTTGGCCCGAAGTTGCGCGTATTCCGCGGAGAGCTTGTCGGCTTCCAGGCCGGTGAGTTGTTGCAGCCGCATGGCGAGGATGGCGTCGGCCTGCATCCTGGTGAGGCTGGTGGCGGCCTTGGCGTCGGGGTCGTTCAGGGCGCGGCGGAGGATCTCGGCGGAGACCTCCAGGCCCATGAGGCGGGCCTGGGCTTCCTTGGGGTTGGCCGAGCTTCGGATGATTCGGATGATCTCGTCGATGTAGGCCAGGGCGACGAGCAGCCCTTCGAGGATGTGGGCTCTGGCCCTGGCCTGACGGAGCTGGTACTGAGTCCGGCGGCGGATCACGTTGACTCGGTGCTCGACGAAGAGCCGCAGGAAGCTCTCCAGAGGGAGGAGCTTCGGCCTGCCGTCGACCAGCGCCAGCATGATCACGCTGAAGGTGTCTTGCAGCGGTGAGAATTCGAACAGCTGGTTGAGGACGACGTTGGGGTCGTCCCCTTTCTTGATCTTCACGACGATCCGGACGGGCTGTTTGCGGTCGCTTTCGTCCTTGAGGTCGGCCACGCCGGTGATTCGGCCGCCGTTGATCAGCTCGGCCAGCTTTTTCAGGAGCGGTTCCTTGGTGAGCTGGTAGGGGATTTCGGTGAAGACGATCTGAGCGTTCCTGCCGTCCCTGGCTTCCTCGATGACGTACTTGGCCCGGAGGAAGACGCGACCCCTTCCGGTGGTGTAGGCTTCCCGCGCGCCGTGCCGGCCGCAGATGGTGCCCCCGGTGGGGAAGTCGGGCCCCGGGATGATCTCCATCAGTTCGTCGACGTCGAGGGTCCGCCCCTCGGACCTCGCGTCGATCCAGGCGACGACTCCGTCGCAGACCTCGCCGAGGTTGTGGGGTGGGATCGAGGTCGCCATACCGACGGCGATGCCGCCCGAGCCGTTGACCAGCAGGTTGGGGAACTTGCCGGGCAAGACCCGGGGTTCCAGGAATTTCTCGTCGTAGTTCGGCTGGAAGTCGACGGTGTCGAGCTTGACGTCTTCGAGCATCTCCGCGGCGATCGGGCTGAGCTTCGCCTCGGTGTATCGCATCGCGGCGGGAGGCAGGCCGTGGATCGACCCGAAGTTCCCTTGCCCGGTGATGAGCAGGTGTCTCATGTTCCACCACTGCGCCATGCGGGCCAGGGTGGGGTAAATCGAGTTGTCACCGTGGGGATGATAGCGCTTCATCGTCTCGCCGACGATCCCGGCGCACTTGCTGGTGGAGCCGCCCGGGGTCAGGCCGAGGTCGAGCATCGCGGCCAGAATCCGCCGCTGAGAGGGCTTGAGCCCGTCGCGGACGTCGGGCAGGGCCCTGCTGATGATGACCGACATCGCGTAGTTGAGGTAGCTCTCCTTGAGCTCTTCCTCGATGTTCAGCGGCAACGGGCGGCGGTGCTCGGCCGGCGGTTCGGCGGTGCTCACAGGAACGGCGCTCCCTCGACCTTCGGATCGGGCGGACGGGCCCGCGCCGGAGGGTCGCCGAAAGATTCCGACAACCGTCCGGGGGCCTTGCGGTAAGAATGTCCATCATACCCGAAAGCGACCTCCCGAGCAACACGGACCGACCGCTTTTTGGCTGTGCTAAGTCCTGATTTCTCAGAGACCTTAGGGCGAGCGGGAGCGGGCCGGCCGTTCGCTTGGTTTCGCGGTTCAGGTCGGGTCGTGAAGCGCCTCGCCCAGGGGGTCGATCGAATCCTTGATCGCCATCTTGGCCACCCCCGTCCGATGACCCAGGTTGAGGAATAAAATGATCGTGGCCGAGATCGCCATCGAGACGGAAAGGAACAAAATGCCCTTCTCGAACGACCCGGTCTGTTCCTTGACCCAGCCCAGCACGTACGGTCCCAGCGCGCCGCCGAGGTTCCCCACCGAGTTGATCAGGCCGATGCTGCCGGCCGCGGCGGCCTCGGTCAAAAAGAGGCTGGGGAGCGACCAGAACGCCGGCAGGTACGCCTTCAAGCCGGTCATCACGACGGTGAACAGGGCGACCGTCAGCCAGAGCTTGCCCTGCGTCAGCAGGGCGCAGGCCAGCGCCAACGCCCCGAAATAAATCGGCAGCGTCGCGTGAAGCCGGCGCTCCTGGAAGTGGTCGGAGCTCCAGCCGATCAGAAGTTGACCGATCAGCGAGCCGATCGGTGGTATGATCACCAACATTGAGATGTCTTGAGGTGTCA
>JBFWRA010000684.1:0-3764 GCA_050249155.1 Isosphaeraceae bacterium
AGGTGGGCGTACCATGCGAACTAAATGAACACATTGCTAAGCGTGAGCATGACGACGCAGAGAGCGACGGGGCGCATGGGACGTGGCACCTGGGGCGGTGTTCGCCGAGCGGCTGAAGTCTCGATCGCGAGACCCGGCCACCCGGCGCGACGGAGTGTCGGACGAAGGGTTGGTTCTGGCATATGGGAACGGTTTTTACAATAGGCCATGTCGTCTCGATCGGGTCGAGGTCCAGCGAGCCCCGCGGCGAGGCGCGCGGGATCGTCCCGACGGGGGGTCGGTCGCCGCCTGGCGTCGCTCAAGGGGACGGCTTGGGGCGATCCCGCGGGCTTTGCGACAGGAAGGCGCTGGCGGCCACGTTGTTGACCGTGACCAGCTTGGGCATCGACCGCAGGACCTCGGTTTGCCGGGCGTCGTTCGGATCGAAGTCGAGCCTCAGGTAGCTGATTTTCGATTGAGCCAGGGGGGAAAGGTCGGTGACACGCGTGTTTTCGAGCGTGAGGGCCCCCAGGGGGAGCCCCTGAAGGGGGGAAAGGTCGGCGGCTTCCGTGTGGTCCAGCCAGAGGGCGGTCAAGGGAAGGTTTCGCAAGGGGGCGAGGTCCTTGATCCCCGTGTGCGAGACGTTCAGGTTGTCCAGGGGGAGTCCTTCAAGGGGCGAGAGGTCGACGACCCGGGTCGAGGAGACGTTGAGTAGCCGCAGGGGGAGTCTCGCCAGTGGCGAGAGGTCGGAGACCGGCGTGTTCGCGGCGTCCAGATTCACCAGCGGCATGCCGACGAGAGGGCGGAGGTCCGAGACGCCGGTCGCGGAGACGTTCAGGTTCGACAGGGGCATCCCGGACAATGGGGCGACGTCGGTGATCGAGGTTCCCCTCAAAATGAGTGTTCTCAGGCGCATCTCGCGCAGCGGGGTGAGATCGCTCACGCGCGTCATGGAGACGTCGACGAGTTCCAGCGAGAGGCCCTCCAGCCCCTTCAGCGAAGCGAGGGGGGCGGGCTTCGACGGCTCGCCACGACATGTCAGGTCGCTCAGCCTGGGGAGGCCCTGAAGAGGTGAGAGGTCCGTGAGGTGTTCGGCCGAGACGATCAGCCCGGTCACCTCGCCGTCGGTGAAGCTCGGCTCGATCCGGCCGTCGAACCCGGGATTGGCCTCCTTGAGGCGCTTGACCACGGCCTCCAGCGCCGGGGAGGTCTCGATCGCGGGCTGGCGCGGGCCGGCTCCGGGCGCTGGTACGGGTCCGGGTTCCTTGACCTGGCCACGACTCGTCGCGACGAGAGGGACCTTCGGTGGAGGATCGACGAGGACGCCGGTCAAACCCAGGAGCCAGGCCCCCGCCAGAAGCGACGACGACCCGACGCCCGCCGCCCACCGCCAGGTCCGTGGGCCGATTCCAGTCGCGGTCGGCGCGGGTGGCGACGGCGGAATCGGGGCGAGCCCGGCGTCGGCCCTCGTGACGGTTTCTCCGGCCTGGACCTTCGCCAGGCAGCGTTCCAGGGACTCGGCCAGTTCGTCGGCGGAGTCGGGGCGATCGTCCGGGTTCTTGGCCAGCAGGCGGTCGATGATCGCGGAGAGCCAGTCGGGCGCTTCGGGATTGACCGCGATGACGGGGACGTGCGGCTCGTCACAGACTTTCCGGAGCACGGAGACTGTGGAATCGCCCTGGAACGGGGCCTTTCCCGTGGCGCAGGCGTAGAGCACCGCGCCCAGGGCGAAGAGGTCGCAACGGTGGTCGACGGGACGGCCCGCGGCCTGTTCGGGGGCCATGTAAGCGGGGGTCCCCGCGATGAACCCGGTGCCGGTCAGGCTGGTGTCGTCCGCGGCGCGGGCCAGGCCGAAGTCGGACAGCTTGACCAACGCGGTTTCCTCTTCGATCAAGAGATTGGCCGGCTTGACGTCCCGGTGGATCAACCCCACCGCGTGGGCCGCGCCCAGCCCTCGGGCCGCCTGCGCGCCGATCCGGAGGAGTTCCACCGTGGTGAAGGGGGCGTCGCGTCGAATTCGGTCCTGAAGGGAGCCTCCGTGGACGAACCCCATGACGAGAAAGGGGGGCTCGTGGTTCTCCTCGACGGCATGAACCACGACCACGTTCTCGTGGGAGATGGACGCCAGGGCCCTGGCCTCTCGGACGAACCGGCGGCGGGCTGGCCCGGACGCGGCCAGAACGGGGCTCAAAACCTTCAGGGCGACGATCCGGTCGAGTCCCGCGTCGATCGCCAGGAGCACGATCCCGGTCGAGCCGCGGCCCAGCACGCGCAGGACGTCGTGTCGACCGAGTCTGCCGACGGCCTCGGACCGATCCGAAGGCCCCAGGAGGGCCCGGAGTCCTCCCCAGTCCTCGGGATCGTCGTGATCCTCGGGAGGCTCGCCCCCCGACGCGGCGGCCTCCTGGAAAAGCAGGCGTCTGGCCAGAGCGCGATCCCCCTCCACCTCGCCCGAGGTCACCTGCTCGACGGGGGGTTGATGGAGAAAGTCGTCGTCCCGTTCGGTCGCTTCCAGGAGCGCCTCGACTCGGGCCCGGAGCGTGGCGTCGCTCTGGCAGACGACGTCGAGGAACGCGGACCGGTCCTCGGGACGGGTCCGGCTCAGGGCCTCGGCGAAGATCGTCTCCTCGGTCCAGGGCCGGTTCACCGTGGTTCCCCCGGGGCCAGCGCGCGTCAATTCCCGATCGCCGCCGACGAGCGGTCCCCGTCGACCTCGACGCGAAGCCAGGCGCGGGCGTAGGCCCAGTGGCGTTCCGCGGTCGCGGTCGAGATCCCCAGGGCTTTCGCCGCTTGATCGCCGGTCAGACCCGCGAAGTATCGGAGCTTGACCAGTTCCGCCTTGTCGGGGTGGCGCAGGGCCAGCCGCTCCAGCGCCTCGTCCAGCGCGAGCAGGTCCTCGGCGGTTTCCGCCAGGGGGATCGCGATCCGATCCGGATCGACGTCGAGCCGGTCCAGACCCCCGCCGCGCTTGAGCGCCCGTTTTCGTCTGGCCTGATCGACCAGGATGCGCCGCATCGCCTCCGCCGCGGCGGCGAAGAAATGGCCGCGGCCGTCCCAGGGCGTCTCCAGATCCGATCCGACCAGTCTCAGGTAGACCTCGTGGACCAGCGCCGTCGGTTGAAGGGTGATCCCCGGGGCTTCGCGCGAAAGCCGTGCCGCGGCCAGTCTGCGAAGCTCGTCATAGACCAGCGGCAAGAGTCGATCGGTGGCCCACGGCCCGCTCTCCACGGACGCGTCGACGGCCACGGATTCGTTCGAGCGATCGGACATGACACGAACCGGTTGAAGGGTGCGCGGGCGGTCATCCACCCCGGTTGACCGCGCTCTGGCCGCCCGTCGGTCAAGGACCGCCGACCCGACCTCCGATCAGCCGAGACCGATTATCGCCCGGCAGACCCCCTTTTTCAACCGATGACGTTCAAAGAAGACGCCAAAACTGTCGATTTTAATCGACAAATGACGAAGCCAATCAAACACGCATCGGCGGGGTGGTCCCTCCCCTCCCGATCACGGGTCGGGAGCGGAGGGCCGCCGGTTCCGGTTCAGGTGTAGGTCAACACGAGAATGATCCTCCGGAAGAAGGGGACGATCGTTACGATCTCGAGCGAGGAATTCAGCGTGTAGATGAAGCCCTGGTCGGGCGCGAGCGGGTCGACGAGGACCAGTTATCCGATGGGGATCTCGATCGTGTTCAGGCCTCCGCCGCCGTCGATGGCCCCGGTGAGCGAGGCGCCGTCGGCGAGGTTGAAGACGTCGTTGCCCCCGCCACCGGCGAGGTTGCCGTT
>JBFWRA010000685.1:0-3756 GCA_050249155.1 Isosphaeraceae bacterium
ACCTGGACCGGCCCGCGGACGGCTCCCCCGAAACGCCCGAGATCTCGACGGCCTCCCGGAGCGCCTTCGTCCGGCGTTTCCTCGTGCTGGCCGTGGTGGTTCTCTCGATCAACCTCTGCTGGCACTTCCACCGGGCGTGGCTGCCGAAGATGCTCCGCGAGCAGCACGGTTACGGCCGTTCCACGGTCAACTACTACACCTCGGCGTTCTACGTCGCCACCGACGTCGGGTGCCTGGCCGCCGGCTTCGTCGCCAAATCCCTGGCCTCCCGAGGCTGGTCGGTCCACGCGTCACGGTTGCTGACCTTTCTCGGCTGCGGACTGCTCACGGCGCTGGGCGCGGTCGTCGCCGTCCTCCCGGCCGGGCCGGCGATGCTCGCGATCCTCCTCCTGATCGCCGCCGGCGCGCTCGGCCTCTTCCCGATCTACTATTCGCTCACCCAGGAGCTCTCTTCTCGACACCAGGGCAAGGTGACCGGCTCGCTTGGCTGCATCGCCTGGCTCGGCAGCGCGCTCATGCACCGGCAGATCGGCCGATGGGTCGATCGGACCGGGTCGTATTCCACGGTCCTCCTCGTCACGGGATTGTTGCCCCTGGCGGCCCTGGTGGTGCTGATCCTGCTCTGGGACTGGCCGCCTGGCCGTGGCCCCTCGAAGAAGAAGGCTCTCGTCGCCTTCGATCGATCGCCTCGACCGTCGCCGGACGCGACTGGATCCGGTCCAAGACACCCTCGAGAGTGCGAATGACTTGGCGGGCTTCGCCCGAAGTGATCGAGCCCAGCGTTCAACCCGCGGCGAGGTGGTTGGCCTGTGGCTGAACGTCGACGACCGAGAGAATGAGCGGGGCCCTCCGTCTGGTTGGCTTCGAGGCCCGCGTGAAATGAAAGACTCGGCCGCCCGTGAGTTAAGATTCGCGCGCGGACAGGCCGAAGCGGCGCATGATCAGTCTTTTAAGATAAGAGCGAAAACTCGGTATCGACCGATCCAGTGGAGGCCAGTACACCCGAGAGGATTCGAACCTCTAACCTTCGGTTCCGTAGACCGATGCTCTATCCAATTGAGCTACGGGTGCGGCGTCGTTCCGGGGCGTCGGGAACGCACTTACTATAACGGGGGATTAGGGGGAGGGATCAACCCCAAACCCAAAATATCCGATCGGCGAGGCCGCGGGGCTGGGCGGGCTCACAGGGCGACCTGGATTCCCTCCTCGGCGGAGCGGTACGCGGCCCAGACGACCTCCATGGTGCGGAGGGTGTCGGTCCCGTTGGTCTCGTGCGGCTTGTCCTGAAGCAGACCCTCGATGAAATGCGCCTGCGTCGCGCGGAAGGCGTCCAGGTACACCTCGTCGTCCGGAGGCAGTTTCACCGGACGCGTTTCAACGCGACCGTTGAGGCTGGTGAACTGGAGCTGTCCGTCGGTTCGCAGCTTCAACGCGCCGGCGCTTCCCTCGACCACCGTCTCGTTCAGGGCTCACTCCGGCCTGGCCAGGTCGGCGGGCGCGCACCACGAGAGGTCGATCAGTCCGAGGACGCCCCCGGCGAACTCGAGGGAGAGGGTCGCCAGGTCCTCGCCCAGGTGTCCCTGGCCGAACCGCGCGGTGGTGGCGCGGACGGTCTGGACCTCGCCGATCAGGAAGCGCGCCACGTCGATCACGTGGCTGCCCATGTCCATCAGGATCAGGCGCGTGGCGGTGGCGAGGTAGGGTTGCTCGGCGAATCCATCCGGGCGGAGGGCCCTGGTGTCCCGGTGGGCGATCCGGATCCGGAGCGGCCGGCCGACGGTCCCGGCGTCGATTTCCTGTCGGAAGGCGCGATACCACGGTCGGAACCGCCAGTTCTCGTGGGTCATGAAGCGGATGCCGACGGTGGCGCAACACTCGATGATGGTGCGGAGGACCGGGCGGACCAGCGCCGCGGGCTTCTGGCAGAGGACGTGCGCCCCGTGCCTGGCGGCGATTTCGACGAGTTCCCTGTGGGTGTCCGCCTGGGTGCAGATCTCGACGAAGTCAAAGGTCTGATCGTCGAACATGGCCTCGGGATCAAGGTATGTTTTGGCCGACGGAACGAGCGCCGAGGCGGACTCCAGGCGCTCCGGATCCAGGTCGCAAATGGCCACGATCTGGGCCTCGGGCACCTTGCTCCAGGAGGTGAGGTGGTAACGCGAGACATGGCCGCAGCCAATCAGCGCGCCCCGTAACGGGGTTGTGGGCGACATGGAGCGTCTCCCCTCGGTCGAGTTCCACTGAGGCACGATGGATCGGAAGTGGGACGGCCTCCGAGCGGTTCGGAATGGTCGAAGGCCATTCCAGGATTAAAGCCGGTCGGTCCGCCCGACGCCACGGTTTTCCGAATTCCGAAAGGGGAACCCTCGGTACGGGCGCGGGTCGCGACGGTTGCACGGGGAGGGAGCCCTGGGCATAATACCTTTCGAGACGCCGAAACCCGACCCGACCTCCCGTCGGGCGAGGTACCAACCCCCGAACCGCCCACCCCATACCCTTTCCTGGTCGTGACGCACGGTTCGGGGAACCCGGGTCGCCTCGGGCGTTTCGGTCATTCGGTGGGATTCTTGAGGACGGCCACGCGATGTCCACGCCTTCGATGATCGAGGCCAAAGGCCTTTTCAAGCAGTTCGGTTCCTTCCTGGCGGTCCGCGACGTCAACTTCGCGATTCCCAAGGGGCAGGTCGTGGCGTTCCTCGGCCCCAACGGCGCGGGGAAGACGACCACGATGCGACTCCTGACCGGATTCGTCGCACCCACGCATGGTCAGGCCCTGATCGCCGGCATCGACGTTCAGGAGGATCGACTCTCCGCCGCCGAGACGCTGGGCTACCTCCCCGAGAACGGTCCGCTGTATCCCGACATGACGCCCGTCGAACTCCTTCGGTTCTTTGGGAAGGCCCGGGGCATGTCGGCCGACCGCCTGCGGGTCCGCTCCGAAGCCGTCATCGAGCAATGCGCGCTGGGGAGCGTCGCCTACAAGCCCATCGGCAAGCTCTCCAAGGGCTACCGCCAGCGCGTCTCGATGTCCGCGGCCCTCTTGCACGACCCGGACGTTCTGATCCTCGACGAGCCCACCAGCGGCCTGGACCCGAACCAGATCCGTGGAGTCCGCTCCCTGATCCGGGAACTCGGAAAGTCCAAGACCGTTCTGGTCTCGACCCACATCCTTCAAGAGGTCGAGCCCGTCTCGGATCGCGTCCTGTTCATTCATGACGGCAAGATCGTGTTCGACGGCAAGCCTTCGGAACTGCGACGTGACGGCAAGTCGCTCGAAGACCAGTTCCACAAGCTCACGGCGCAGGCGGTCTGACCCAGGCCCGCCACGCCCTCACCGAACAGTCGCGAACGTATCGCCGTACGCAACAAGAGGGGCCGCGACCCGGTTCGTGTCCGTCCCAGAACCCGGCCCGAAGCGTCGCGGCCTGATCTCATCATCGAGGATTCCCAGCGGTGACCACCCTGAAAGAGACTCCGGCCAGCCCGGCGACCGCCGAATCGCCCAGGAAACCCCGACGTGCCGCCTGGCTTCACCCTTACGTGATCCGGGCGCTCTGCCGCCGCGATTTTCTGAGGTTCTTCTATAACCCGTCCGGCTACGTCTTCATCGCCCTGTTCGTGCTGTCGGCGGCTGTGATGGCCTTCTGGCAGCCGATCTTCTTCACCAGGAACCTCGCCAACCTCGACACGCTCAACGGCTCCATGCCGTACCTTCTGCTTTTCTTCATCCCCGCGGTGACGATGAGCGTCTGGGCC
>JBFWRA010000686.1:0-3750 GCA_050249155.1 Isosphaeraceae bacterium
TCGGGCTGAGTTCCCGAGGGGGCGTCGGCTTGGATTCGATCGCGGCCGTGTTGGTCGGGAAGGCTCGCTGGAGGGTCAACAGTTCGTACAGGGTCACTCCCAGGCCCCAGACGTCCGACTGGACGTTGGCTCGCTTCGAGTCGGCCTGCTGCTCCGCGGCCATGTAGCCCGGCGTGCCGAGCGTGCCGACCGTCAGGCTGCGTTCCAGGTCCGAGTCATCCGACGGAATCGCGAAGGCCAGTGGTCCCTCGGCCGCGTTCGCCCGAAACGCCGCCAGGCCGAAGTCGAGCACCCAGGCGTGACCGTCTCGCTCGACGATGACGTTGCCAGGCTTCAGGTCGCGGTGGATGAAGCCCGCCTGGTGCGCGTGGTGCAGCCCCTCGGCGACCATCGCCATCACCCGGACCGCCGACCGGATGAATTCCCGCGAAAGATGGCGAGCCGCGACGGGCGCAGGCGCGGCCGAGGCGCTCGTGTTCTCCTTCTGGGGCGGCTCGGAGGCGGATTGGCTTCGCGAGTGCGCCTCGTTCACCAGTTCCTCGAACGACGAGCTGGTCAGGCCGTTGCCGGACAGCTCGCGCGAACGGGCCGTTTTGATCACCTGGCCGAGCGACGCGCCCGAGAGATACGGCATGGCGAAGTAGAGCAGGTCCCCCTCGGAACCCGTCGCGTAGATCGGCACGACGTTGGTGTGGTGCAGCCTGGCCAGGGTTCGGCGCTCGCGGTCGAAGCGTCTCAAAAGGCTGGGGGTGGTCGGGTGGCGACGCAAGGTCTTGATCGCCACTCGACGACCCAGCGGCTCCTCGATGGCCTCGAAGACCTCCCCCATGCCCCCTCGGCCGATCGATCGAACGACCTTGTAAGGGCCGAACCGCTCCGGAAGCGTGGGCTCGGGCTCGAAGTGGCCCTGGCCAGGCGGGGTGACCTGAAGCATCGCGATCGCCTCGGCGATCTTGCCCAGCATGTCCGCCAGGTCGGGAAATTCCTCGCGATATCGCTTCAAAACGGCCGCGGGGTCGGAGGCGTCCATCAGTTCCCGCTCGAAACGCTCAAGGGGTTCCGGGAAGGAACTATCGGGGCCCATGGTGGTCGTGTTCACGGCTGGCTTTCCCCTGGAGGTCGAAAGGCCGCGGGAATGAGTTCGCGGAGGCGCACCGTCGCCCGAATCGCCCGCTTCGTGACGGCGTTTTGCGAAAGCCCCACGATCAGACCGATCTGGGCGAAGTTCAGGCCGTCGAAGTATCGGAAGGCGAGGATCTCGCGATCGAGGGCGTCGAGCCGCGCCAGCGCCTCGTGGACGATCTCGCGGCGCTCGGCCCGGGAAAGCGCCGTGGCCGGCCCGGTCTGGGAATCGACGAGGCGCTCGGCCAGCGGGTCGGCCGAGCCGCCGGCCCCCGCCCAGGCGACGTCGCGACCGACGTCGCGCTCCGGCCCGACCGCGCTTCGGATGACCTCGATCAGTCGATCGCGCGTTTGGCCGTAAACCCAGGCGTCGAGGTCGGCCGGCTTCGAGTCGAGCTTCAACCAGCGAGGCAGGGCGCGGAGGTACGCGTCCTGAACGACGCCCTCCGGGTCGATCCTCGCGGCCAGCTTGTGACCGATCGACCGGTCCACCATCGCCAGAAGGCGCGGGCGCAGCCGCTCGAACGCTCCGCTGAGAATGGCCTCGTCGATCGACTGACTCAGAGACGACTCGGAGGACTTCGCCATGCGTCGGTACCCGGCACGAGATTCACGAGGAGGCGACCCGCCCATCCATCTCCCGCGAATGACGGACGAACTCAGCCAAGAATCCCACCGAATCCGAATTCCCTGGGGCGGGTCCGCGACGGTGGAACCAACCCACGCCCACGCCTACGCGCCGAACTCCGCGGTCAGGAAGGTGACGGCCTCGTCCCAGAGGTCGACGGCGGCCTCCCAGTCCACGGTCATCGGGTGGACCGTCCTGGGCGACTCCACGGGCGAGGGAGGCGTTTCGGTCACCTCGGGGTTCAGGGGGATCTGTCCGCTGGGGCCTCGCGCCAGGGCGGCCTCGACCGCTGGCGAGAGCAGGTACTCGGCCAGTTCCCTCGCGCCGGTCGGGTTCGGAGCGTTTCGGATCACCGCCAGGGTGTTGGGGATGAAGAGCGTGCCGAGCTGGCCGGGCTCCCTGTCGAGATAGACGACGGCCACCGGCTTGCCCTCGGCGATTTCTCCCAGGGCGTCGTCGGTGTCGGTCAGGCCGAGGACCGCCTCGCCGCTTCCGACCGCCCGCGCCGATTGCTTGTTGCCCGAGACGACCTGAACGTCGTTGGCCTTGAGCGCCCGGAAGAACCCCCTGGCCTTGTCGGGCCCCCAGGCGGCGAACAGGCAGGTCGCCTGGGTCGCGGTGGTTCCAAACAGGGGCTTGGCGATGGCCAGCTTGCCTTTCCACTTCGTGTCCGTCAGGTCGTGGATCGACCTGGGCCGTTCGGAGTCCGGAACCATCGACGTGTTGACCAGCAGCACGCGCGCCCTGCCCGCGAATCCGTGCCAAAACCGGGCCTGGTCCTTGAAGGCGTCGGGGAACGGTCGAGCGGCGGCCAGGTCGACCGCCTGGAGCAGCCCCCGTTTCTTGAGCCTGAGGGTGTTGAGAATCTCGTTGTTCCAGAAAAGGTCGCAACGTGGACGTTCGGATTCGGTGATCAAAAGATTGGTCAGACCAACGGTCTTGGTGCTTTCGATATCAAACTTCGGCAGGACCTTGACCCTGGTCTTGCTGGTATAGTCGTCCAGGATCGGCTCGGAAAACTCGCGATCCAGGGCCGAGTAGACGACCACCGGGCGGGCCCGTGGTTCGACGGCCGTCGAGTCGCCACCGCCACGGCCTCCACCCTCTCCGCAGCCGCCGATGATGGGCCAGGCGGCCGTCGCGGCCAGGGACTTCAAGATCTGGCGCCGGGTAGACCCGTCGATCGCGTGGGGAACGGCGAGATTCGGAACGTTCATGAAGTGGCCCCGCGGGTGGGTTCGGGTCGGTCGGGTGATTTCGCCATTATGGAACCGCGCGACGGCCGCCGCCAGCGGGAGCGGAGGCCCCTGGCGAGGGTTCGCGTCGTTGGTTAACGTCGGTGGCGCGGGAACGGGATTGGGAGCCTGGAGCGCTCGTCGCCCAAATCACCTCATGGATCAACACATGCGGATTAATTATCGTCGGACGTTGGCGGCGGTCGTTCTCGTCGTGGTCGCGCCCGCCCTCGCGGGGCAAGAGACCGACTTCGAAGCTCTGAAAGGTCTTTGGATCGCGGAATCGATCGAGAAGGCGGGCAAGCAAGCGCCACCGGAAGCCGTGAAGTTGATGCGATTCACGTTTCATGAGAAGGAACTCCTCATCAAGGGCAATTTCCAGGACGAACGGGAAATCTCTTGCTCCTACAAGATCGACGCGACCCAGGAACCCAAACATCTGGAGTTCACGCCGCCCCGTGAAGAACAGGCGGTTCTTGGCATCTATCGCGTTCGCGAGGGAAAACTCGAGATTTGCATGCGCAGGCCCGATTCGCCCAAGGGTAGGCCGACGACGTTTGAGACCGGGGATGACGAGTCCCTCGTTCTCGTGAAATTCAAACGATGAGGAAGAGACGACGGGTCGCGAAGGTGATTGAGCGCGGCAGGGGTGCCCGGGTCAACCCGCGCGTGAACTTGAATCGCCTTCGACGTTGAGGTTGTCGGGCGACGAACCCCCAGGGAAGCGTCGCGTGGGAATCCCCTGGTCGATTCTCACGCGCGCAT
>JBFWRA010000687.1:0-3747 GCA_050249155.1 Isosphaeraceae bacterium
CCGCGGCGGGCCTCCAGCAACTTCTGATCGTGGTTGCCGAGGATGGGGACCAGGCGGCACCGACGCCCCAGGTTGATGAGCCGCTCCAGCACGCCCCGAGAGTCCGGCCCCCGGTTGACGTAGTCGCCCAGCATGACGATCTCGTCCTCGGGGCCGGGCGCGGTGGCGTCGAGAAGGGCATCCAACGCCGCCGAGCAGCCGTGGACGTCACCGATGGCGATGGTTCGAGCGGGCATGGTATGACGACCTCTCGTTTCCCCGATGGACGATCCAGGATGGATCACCGGCGGCGGATGCGGGAGCCTGCCTGAGCGAACCCGAGTTGGGGGGGGTCGCCGCCCGCATCCAGAGCGGTATCCATCTAGCCCGGGAGGTCGGTATGGAAGGTTTTCCCTCCCCGCCCCTCCCCGACCTCAGGCGTCCGCCGCCCCCTTGTGTTCGATCAACGTGGACGGACGGCCGAGGAGTCGGGTGACCGCGTAGCGGGCGACTCCCAGGGCCTGGGGGAACTTGCCCAGAAGGATCGCCAGGGCGTACAGCCTGGCGTCGGCGGTCGACCAGCCTCGACCTCTCCCGTGCCTCATGAGCCGAAAGTACAGCGCGACGTATCCCAGCGTCAGCGCCAGGCTGAGCCCTCGGCTTGGCCAGGCCAGCCCGATCGCCGTCAGGGGGACCACCGCTCCCCAGAGGATCACGCTCCTGAGCTGTCGGGCGTACCGGCGGTTCGGGGACCCGACGTCCAGGGCGTGGCCGTTGGCGTAGGCGAATCCAGCTCGGACCGACCGCTTCCACCAGGCGCGGAACCGGGTCATCGCCATGTCGTGCCAGGCCATCGGCTCGGCCAGGCGGAGGACCTTCCCCCCGGCTCGAACCACCCTCAGACAGTACTCGCCCTCCTCACCGGCGACGAGCCCCGCGTTGAACCCGCCGACGGCCTCGAAGACCTCGGCGCGGGTCAGGAAGATCCCGCCGCACTCGGCGACCTCGCCGGGCGGTCCGTCCCACTCCATGTCGGCCAGCCTGTTGTAAATCGTGGCCTCGCGAAACTTTTCCCGGAGCCTGCCGCAGACGATGGCGACCTCGGGCCTGGCCTCCATCACGTCGACGGCCAGCCCGAACCAGCCCGGCGCGACCTCGCAGTCGCCGTCCACGAACTGGACGTACCGTCGTTCCGGGGCGAGCGCCCTCAGCCTGGCGAAACCCTCGTTGCGCGCCCTGGCCGCGGAGAGGGGCCGCGACGGGTCGAGCGCCACGACGTCCACTCCCAGGGCCTTCGCGGCGTCCACGCTTCGGTCGGACGAGGCGGAGTCGACGTAGACCACCGGCCGGCCCTCACCGACGACGGTGCCAAGGCAGCGGACCAGCCGCTCCCCCTCGTTGCGGCCGATCACCACCACGCCAGGCTCGTTCATGAACCGACCACCAGGGGCGGAAGGGTCCGGCCAGGGGTCGGAGGCCGGACCCCGACCCCACTCCGGACGGGGTTTCCGTATGGTACATTACGAGCCCAGCGTCCCCGAGGCAACGGAGGCCGACGGGGGCCCGCCGACTCGACGCTTTCCCGGACCGACGCCCCATGACCGAATCCCCCCGAACACGACCCGACGTGACGGGCCCCGAGATCATGATCAGCGTGGTCGCGCCCCTGCACAACGAGGAGGAGAACCTCGACGAGCTGCACCGTCGGCTTCGGGAAACCCTCGACGCCCTGGGCCTGGGCTTCGAGCTGCTCCTGGTCAACGACGGCAGCGTCGATGGGACCGCCCGACGGCTCGACGCGCTGGCGGAGTCCGACCCCTCGGTCCTTCCGCTGCATCTCAGCAGGAACTTCGGCCATCAGGCGGCCGTCTCCGCGGGCCTGGCGCGCGCCGTTGGCCGGGTCGTGGTGGTGATGGACGGCGACCTTCAAGACCCGCCCGAGGTGCTTCCCCTGTTCCTGGAGCGCTGGCGCGAAGGCTACGACGTCGTCTACGCGATCCGCACGGCCAGGAAGGAGTCACTTCCCAAGCGCGCGGCGTACTTCCTCTTCTACCGGGCCCTGGCGGCCATCAGCGACCTGGATATCCCGCTGGATAGCGGTGATTTCGCCCTGATGGATCGCAAGGTGGTCGACGCCCTGAACGCCCTTCCGGAACAACGCCGGTTCGTCCGCGGCTTGCGGTCGTTCGTCGGGTTCCGGCAGACCGGCCTGGCCTACGAGCGCTCCGCCCGAGGGGCGGGACGGCCGAAGTACACCTTCGCCGGGCTGGTCGGGCTGGCCGTCGACGGGTTGATCAGCTTCAGCGGCTACCCGCTCCGGCTGGTCACGTACCTCGGCCTGGCCACCTCCGCGGTCGCCGCGGCGCTGCTGGTCTGGGTGCTCGTCGACGCGTTGTACAACCACACCGCGCCCCGCGGCTGGGCGAGCACCGTGCTGGTCGTGCTCTTCATGGGATCGGTTCAATTGATCGGCATGGGAATCATCGGAGAATATATTCGCCTGATCTTCCTGGAGGTGAAGCGCCGACCCAGCTACATCGTCGACGAGGGTCGGGTCTCCTCGACGTCGAGGGAGGCGCGCCGGCCTTGATCACGACCTGGACCTCGGGCGCTTCCGGCGAGCACATGCCGTCCTCGATCCTTCTGGAGCTGGCTCCAATCGTTCGACGCCATCCCTGGTGGCTGGCGCGCTCCGCCCTGGTCCTCGACCTGCTCGCCAGGCACGGCCTGTCGTCGCGGGGCCGGGTGCTCGACGCCGGCTGCGGCTGGGGAACCACCCTCCTGGCCCTGGAACGCGCGGGCTTCGCCGCGACGGGCCTGGACGTCGTCCGCCCCTTGCTCGCACGCCTCGACGGCGAGCGATCGGGGCGCGATCTCATCGAGGCGGACCTCACCCAGGACTGGCCCGAGGCCGCCCGTCCCGCCCTTGGCACCTTCGACGCCGTGCTGGCGCTCGACGTCATCGAGCACCTGGACGACGACCGCGCGGCCGTTTCGAGGCTCGCCGCGCTGGCCAGGCCGGGCGGGCTCGTGGTTGTGAGCGTGCCGGCGCTTCCCGAGCTTTTCAGCGAGTTCGACTCCGTGCAAGGGCACCGGCGACGGTATTCGCCCGAGACTCTCCGCGACGCCTTCGCCGGGTCCGGCCTGGACGTGGCGCGGGTCTCGTGGTGGGGAGCCTGGATGGTCCCGATCCTGGCGCGCCGTCGATCGAAGCGCCGGGGAATTCCCGGGGAACCCGCCGAATCGGTCTATCGCAAGTACCTCCGCCTTCCCCCCTGGCCGGCACCGTGGGCGCTCCGCCTGGCCTTCGCCCTGGAACGCCGGCGCGCCCTGGCCGACCGACTGACCACCGGCACCTCGCTATTCGCCCTGGCGAGACGAACCTGTTAGAGCGGTTTCTCGATGGACGGAGCGGCGATCGTAGGGTCCGCTATCGCGGACCATCCGGTCTCAATATGGGAGACTTCTCGCTGATCTCCACCCGGTTTTCGGGTGGCCCGGGTTGTACGCAACCCGTGCCTCCTGGATCAACCCGCGGCACACGGGTTGAGTACAACCCGTGGCACCCGAAAACCGATCCAATCCTATCAAATCGATGCTCTTGGGTCGTATCTCGGTGGAGATTGGCCGGGAGTCTCCAATCTGGTCCGCGATAGCGGACCCCACACAAGCGATCGGAAACCGCATTAGAAATCGTTCCGACGTTCCCTTTTTTCTCCTCTGAATTCCCGCTCCACGCGCGAGGCCCGAGATGACCGCGAACGAGAC
>JBFWRA010000688.1:0-3742 GCA_050249155.1 Isosphaeraceae bacterium
CCACACCACGAGGACGGCCCCTACTTCGCCAGCAGGCTTCTGGACCGTTCGACGCAATGCGACTGCGCCGAGTGGACCTACCAGATCGCCGGAAACGCTCCTCCCGACACCCCGTGCAAGCACCTGGCCGCCCTCGCCGCCCTGGGCTGGGTCTAACCCTGACCGCCGTTCGTGTTTCCGTAGTCGGCCGAATTTTCCAGGCTTACCGTGTTGAACCGGGAGCGGTCCGAGACGTACAGTGAGAGAGGGCCTGGTGCCTCGGACCGCCAGAGCGAACCGACCGGAACCGGACCTTACCGCCCGGCGAATTCGATCACGGGGTGATTGACACCGGGCGAAACGATCGGCAACATTCGCGTTCTCCGAAAAGGATCGGAGAGGCTTCTTCGCTTCGCCCGGAACGGAAGCGGAGGAGCCACCAAGGGCGTTGGAACCGGGAGGCCGGCCGTCGCCCGACCCCTGGCGCCGATGGGGAGTGGATACCCCTGGAGAGCGCCTGGGTGGGAGAGGGCGATCGCATCAAGGGAGTCGCGTCATGCCCGCGAGAACACCCGTCGCGCCCTGGTGCGCGGCGCTGGGGGCGATCGTCACGGCCTGGTCGTGCGTCGGGTCGCCCCTGGCGACGGCGGGCGACCTGCGTTGCGTTTTCGAGGTGACCCGAGAGACCGTGGCGCTTCCGGCGCTGGTCTGGCCGCGCGACGACGCCCCCAAGGTTCCCCTGGCTCCTCCCAAGCGGCAGACCTTCACGCTGAACCTGGGTCTGGGACGCGACGCCCTGGTCTGCGAGGAACAGGAACAGGGGGCCGACGCGCCCGGCGAGCGGATCGCCTACGACTTCCTCGCCAGGCGGGTCACGACGTCGCGCCCCTCGGCGCGGAGTTATCGTGACACGTCCTTATACGCGGTCGTCGCGTTTCGTGTGAATGAATTGATCAATCGCACGGCGATGGCCGCGAGCCTGGCGGCCGCGCAGGCGGGCCGGCCGGCGGACGAGCGGATGCCGGCGGACCTGATCGGGCGGTACGTCGGTCGGTTCGCGTCCGAGACGCTGTTCTCGCTGCGGTTGCCCCCCGGCCCGCCGCCGCCGAAGGAGGCCCCGTTCCTTCAGCCTCCGTTGATGCTGGCGGTCGACCGCGAGGTCGGGCCAGGCTGGGACTTCCTGTACAACGGCAAGGCGGTGGTCCAGTTCACGCCATCGCCGCGCCCGCTGCCGGCCGAGTTCCACCGGACGCTCCGCCACTTCCTCGCCTACCGCTGCTCGATCCACCCCGACGCTCGGGACAAGATCCTCGCCGCGGGGGTCGTGCCCGGGGCCCTGACCTTTCAATACACCGACGTCGGTCGGCTCGTGGAGGAAACCGTCACGCTGACGCTCAAGGTCGTTCGCGACGCCCAGGACGACCCGGTGCGCGTGGGGGTGCCCAAGGGCTACGAGCCCGAGGTGGACCCCGCCCGCCCGCTGGACCTGATCGTGCGCAAGCTGAGCAAGCGGCTGGGTGAAGTCCCGCGCCCCGACCGCGAGGGGCTGGCCAGGTTCGTCGGCGAGGCGCTGAAGCGTGGCGACGACCTGGACGCCTATCTCGCGCTCTGCGAATTCACCGCGGAGACCGGAGACCCCGCGCTGGACGTCGGCGCCTGGATCAAGAAGTCCGAGAGCCCCCAGGTTCGGGCGTTCGTGGCGGCCTTCGACAAGCCGACCCCCGAGGACCTGGAGCGCCGCATCCAGGCGCTGGAGTCGATCGACCGCGCGGGGCTGAGCAAGGGCTACATGATCGACGCCCTGTGCGCCTCGACCTTGACGCTGCTGGGCCGCACCGCGGAGGCCGAGCCGCGCTACCTCAAGGCGCTGGAGGCCAACCCGCTCCTGGTCGACGCGTATGTGACCCTGGGCACCAGCCGGTTCCAGACGTTCCAGATCGAGGACGCCTGGCAAGCGTTCGACGCCGCCCGACGGATCGACCCCGCCTCGCCATACCTGTCCGAGGTGAAAGCGCTGGAAACCCGCCTGGCGGCCGACTTCCCCGACGAGTTTTGATGGGATTGGAACGGAGGGGAGTCTGTCCGTCTGGGAGCGCCCGATGCGCTCCCTCAGGCCCCCTCGACGACCGAGTAGGTCCCCCCCATCTCGCGTTTGAGCTTGCGGAGGGCCACGAGTTCCTCCCAGATTCCCGGGGGATGTCCCGCGGGGGGCGTGATGCCGGTGATGCCCGACTTCTTGCCCCCGCCTCGGCTTAGCCCCGACTCGTCGTCGAGCCTCGCCAGCTTCAAGCGCTTCTTGAACGCCTTCAGGGCCCGCTTGAGTTCCTCGTCGGTCGCCATGACCCTCGCCCCTCGTCCCTCGCCTTGATCGTTGGGTTCGAGAGGCCGCCCCCGTGGGAGCGAGGGCGGCTCACCCCGGCCAGGATAGGATACCACGGCGGCGAACGAATGGGAAAACGCCCAGGGTGATCGCCAGGACCCGTTGAACACGGGATACCTGGCGTCGGAACCCTGGCTTTGGAAGATCGGGCCTGAGCGATCCGATCAGCCCGCCGGGGCCGGAGCCGGGATCGCGGCCTGGGCCTGGAACTCGATCGTCCAGGTCGACTTGCCCTTCACGAACAGCCTGGCGGTTTGGTCGGCCAGGCGGTCGGTCTCCCTCGCGCCTCGCGAGACGCCGATCACCTGCGGATACCACTTGTCGGTGTCGAGGATCTTCTTCGGGGCGGACCAGCTGGAGGGATCGTCGAGCCTGGGGGCGATGGCCAGATGGACGCCGTCCTGATCCCAGTTGCCGTTTTTCGTCTTGTTCATGAGCAAGACGTACTTCTTGATCGCCGTGTTCCAGTGGACCGAGGGGCCCCAGTAGGCCGAGGCGCCCTCGGCGTGCCAGTCGGCCTGGGCGGGGAAGACGGGGGTCGGCTCGCCGCCCAGCCCAGGTTCCTCCCAGCGGCCCTCGCGCCAGAAGAAGACCTTGCCTTCGGGCTCGTCCAGGTCGGCCAGCTTCATCCGGGCGACGGCCACCCCTTGCCTGGCCGGGTCCTTGTGATACGAACTGATAAAGAAGTAAAGATATTCGCTATTGGTATCGGCGATCACGCTGAAGTCGCCGTAGCCGCCGCCGAAGTAGCGGTTGAAAGTCGATTCCTCGATCTGGGAATCCTGGGGGGCCTCGATCACCGTCCCCTGGTCGCGCCAGTGCAGGCCGTTGTCGTCGGAGACCATCTGGCCGACCCTCGGCGCGGTGAGGCCGCCAAGCCAGCCGCCAAAGAGTCCCTTGGGTTCATGGTGGTACCACATGTAGAGCCGGCCGCCGGGCACCTTGTGGACCGCCTCGATCCAGCGCCCGCCGTTCTCCCATCCCTCCTCGTTGTCGAACGACACCCGGGTCGACGGCCGCTCCAGATTCTCCAGGTCGGGACCCGAGCTGCGGTAGGGGTGCTCGTGCGAGGAGAACGCGTAAAGCGTGCCACCGTCCCAGAACAGGGCGTTGTTGCAGTCGAACCCTTCGTCGCTGGTGGGCACGGGGGGCAGCGACGCCTCCGTCGCGGCCTTGATCACCACCGACTGGCCGCCCACCTCGACCCGCGTCAGGATCGTCCCCGGCCGGTCCTTCACACCGAACATGCCGAAGGGAAACAGCAGCGCGCCGATCAGCCACCAGGTCTTCATCGCGAACTCTCAAATAAATCAAAATGGGACGATCACGGGACGAACCATCCCCGGCGCGTCCTTTCCCCGAGGAGCGGGCGCGTGGTCGAGG
>JBFWRA010000689.1:0-3728 GCA_050249155.1 Isosphaeraceae bacterium
CGGATCAAGTCGGCCATGGTCTATCCGATCGTGGTCGTCTTCGTCGCCTGCGTGATCGTCGGCTTCATTCTTTACTTCATCATCCCCAAGTTTGAAGCGATCTTCAAAGACTTCGGCGTGCCCCTGCCCAAGATGACCATCTTCCTGATCGAGGCCAGCCACGTCCTGATCGAGTACTTCTACGTCGTCTTGATGGTCCCCTTCTTCATCTGGGTGTTCATCAAGCTGATGTACCGCAACAGGACGGGGGCCTACATCCTCGACCGGATCCTCCTGATGATCCCGGTCATGGGGCAGATCGCCGAGAAGTCCACCGTGGCCCGAACGATGCGGACCCTGGGCACCCTGGTCCAGTCGGGCGTGCCGATCCTCGAATCGCTGAACATCGTGCGCGACACCGCGGGCAACGCGGTCTTCGAGCGGGCGTTCAAGCGCATTTACGAGAGCATCCGTGAAGGCGAAACGATCGCCCAGCCGCTTCGCGAGGCCCGGATCGTGGACGACATCGTCGTGAACATGATCGACGTCGGCGAGGAAACCGGCGACCTCGACACGATGCTCAACAAGATCGCCGACAACTACGATGAAGAGGTCGAGGCGCTGGTCGAAAGCCTGGTGAGCCTGCTCGAGCCGATCATGATCGTCGTGCTCGGCGGAATCATCGGCTTCATCGTGATCGCCCTCTTCCTCCCCTTGATCACCCTGATCTCGAAGCTCTCCGGCTGACCGTCACGCTCAGTCCGGGTCCGCGACCACGTCAACCCTGGCCAGCCAGGCCGTGCTCGAAGCGAAGCCGACGCGGCCTCGTCCTGGCAAGCCGTTCCCGACCCCCCCAGGTTCCCCTCGACCAGGCCGGCGTGGCCTCGGTGGCGTGCGAGGTTCGCGCCGAGCGTGCCCGAAGCCAAAGCCGAGGCCGGTCCTGGACCCGTGAGCCACCCGATCGACCAGGACCGAGGTTGAGACGTGTCACGAACATTTGGATCGGATTGGATTTGATTTTGATTTGATCGGAACGCCTGAATCGACCCCCGACCGTCATTGATCACCCTCACGGCCGACGCCGTCGAGGATCGCCCAGGGAGAACGGAACCCATGACTCGCTCCCCGAACGACCGAGCCCCGCGCGGCTTCACCTTGATCGAGCTTCTCGTCGTCGTGGTGATCATTGGCGCATTGATCGCGCTTCTGTTGCCCGCGATCGCCGGGGCCGTCAGGAACGCCCGAAGCGCCGCGGTCCAGGCCGAGATCAACCAGCTCACCCAGGCCCTGGCCGACTTCAAGAGCAAGTTCGGCGACTACCCCCCCAGCCGGGTGTACCTGAACGAGGCGGGATACCTGCCGACGGCCTCCACGATCGTCACGCCCCCCCCCATCGCCCAGCTCGCCGCCAATGATATCACCCTGGGCCAACTCTCCTCCCGCACCATGACCGCGATGCGGAAGTTCTGGCCCAGGACCACGTGGTACCCCGGGGTCTACAACAGCAAGAGCTTGCCCACCGGCGCCGGGCCCGGCCAGTGGTACGACTTCAACGGCAACGGCATCCCCGAACTGGAGCGGAGCGACATTCTGCAAGGCCACCAGTGCCTGGTCTTCTTCCTCGGGGGAATTCCCCTCCAAACCAGCGACGGCACCTCGATGATCGGGTTCAGCAAGACCCCGACCAATCCGTTCCAGCACGGAATCCAGGGGTCCAACCCTGCGGTGATGTACTCCACCAATCGAAACCCACCCTATTTCGAGTTCAGCGCCGACCGCCTGGAGCGGAGTTCTTCCGACCTTCTGCCGGGTTACCTCGACACCCTCGACGGCCTTGGCAATCGGTCCAGTTTCTACGCGTACTTCAGCACGAACCTCGGCCTCGGGTACGACCCCAATGACGTGAACCTGCCGATCGACGTCGACACGAACGGTGTCACGCCGCTTCGACAGCGGTTCGCGACCACCCAACCGACGTACTCGACCTCGGGCCAGGTGCGGTTCACCGATTCCCCGTCTCCGAATCCGTACACGTCCGGATTGCCGTACAACACGGCGGATTCCTTGCTTCCCCAGACGATCGCCTACCAGCAGCCCCAGTCGTTCCAGATCCTCTCGCCAGGGATCGACGGATACTACGGGCTAGGGGGCGCGTACACGCCGAGCGGCTCGGACGTGCTTCCGAAGCAGTTCAGCGACGCGAAGAACGTTCCCACGACCAACAGCACCGATACCGGCGTGCGGACCCTGGAGTTCGACAACCTGACGAACTTCCACAATGGCCGACTTCAGTGACGTGACGTCTTGATCCGAGGAATCCCGTCGCCGTCACAAGGGGCGGCGACGGCGTAAGTTCAGTGGGGTCCGGGGGAGCCGGGCGCGGGGTCCGGCGGTCGCCATCGAGCGGGAGGTTTCCACCATGCGACGACACGAGTCGAGCCGAGCGCGTCGGCGGCCCTTCGAGGGGTGGCCGGGCTTCACGCTCGTCGAACTGATGATCGTCCTGATCATCATCGGCATCCTGGTCGGATTCATCCTCACCGCGGCGATGGACGGAGTCCGACGCGCCGAGGAACGCTCCACCCAGGCCCTCATCGCCAAGCTCGACGCCGGGATGAACGACCGCCTCGAAGCGCTGCTGGCGCAGTCGGTCGAGGTCAACGACGCGCACGCCTATCTCGCGGGACTGTGGTACGCCCAGAACGCCATGCTCCCCTCCACGGCCCGGGCCTACACGATCGCCAAGATCGACTATCTCAAGGCGGAGATGCCCGACGTGTTCGTCGTGCAGTCGGTCGGCAACGCCGGCATTCTCACGCATTACCTGTTCAACTTCGCCGCGGGCGCGTACCCGGGCACGCCCGCGTACGCGTCGCTCGGGGCCCACGCGGGCTACATGCTCCCGATGGGCGCGGGTATCCTCAACGATCCCATCAACGGCTCCTATGGCGCGGCGACCACCTCGCTGGTCACCACCGGAATCCACGGCGCGTCGTACTCGGTCGCGGCGGGTCTCGTCAAGCAACTCCACGAACACGTGGTCAAGACCAACCCGGCCGCGGCCAGCGCGGTCCTCACTCCCGCCAACCGTGGATACGACGGCGTCGACAACGACGGCAACGGCCTGGTCGACGAACTCGGCGAGAACGGCAAGACGCTGGCCGACGCCATGTACGCCCAGCTTGGCAACCATACGCACAAGACCGCGCGTTCCGAGATGCTGTACGCCCTGCTCGTCGAAGGGCAGGGCCCTCTCGGCAGCGTCTTCAGCCGGGACGATTTTCGAGACAACGAGGTCATGGACACCGATGGCGACGGACTCCTCGAATTCGTCGACTCCTGGGGAGAGCCCCTCCAGTTCTATCGCTGGCCGATCTTCTACCCGTCGGACACCCAGCGCGGGCTGCTTCCCTACGCCAACGTCATTCAGGCCAGGGACCAGAACCCCCTGGACCCGAACCAGCAGCTCATGAACCCCGCGTGGTGGGGAGCGGGCTTCAACGCGTTCGCCCCGTACAACAACCTGCCCAACGCCTTCGCGGGCCCTCCGCTGAGCAACGCCGCGGGGCTGTTCCAGGGGCTCTTCTTCACGCTCACCGACCCACGGACGCACCCGAATCTGAACCCCACGCAGGGGCCGGTCTGGGACCGCGGCCCCAACGACGCGAGCAACCCGACGTTCCCCCGAGGCGCGTTCGCCTCGCGGTTCCTCATCCTCTCCGGCGGGCCGGATCGGACCCCGGGCGTGC
>JBFWRA010000690.1:0-3704 GCA_050249155.1 Isosphaeraceae bacterium
TTCCGATCTGCTCCTTGGGAGGGGCGGTCTCCGACTCGGTCCCGGCGGCGGCGGCTCCGGACGAGGCGGGTGGGGATGTCGGGCCGTCCGGGTTGCTATCACAACCCACGATCAACGCCAACGCGAATAAACCGGCGAAGCGACGGTGCGGGAGGGTCATGGAATCTCCTGGGATCGACGGTCGACGCGAGGCGTCTCGTGGGGGCCGCGAGGGCGAACCCCACGAGACGGGAATCTCGCCGAGGGAACTTCAAGGATCATGTATGGGTGGGGGTCGCCTTCGCGACGAATCCCTCGATCAATACGCGTCGGCGCTGACGACCTCGCCGTTGCTTCGGGTGCTGAGCGCTCGGTAGACGCCCGTGTTGATCGTCTGCTTGAGGAACTTGACCGAGCCGTCGGTGAACAGGAAGTTCACGCCGCCGGGGTGCTGACTGCGGAACCCGAACTGTCCCATTTCGAGGTTTCTGGGATCGTTGCGGAATCCGAGCGAACCCACGGCGGGGACGTCGGGCACCACGATGTTGGCGTTGATCTTCGGGACCGTCAGCGCCAGGACCGAGGGGCGGCTGACCCCGGCGATGGCGGTGGACCACCAGCCGTAGCGGTTGCCGAAGTTCTTGACCTGTTCAGTGTCGTTCTTGAATCGGGAGAACTCACCGACCAGCAGCGTGTTGCTCAGGCCGTCGGGGAACTCGCTGATTCTGAAGGAAACGCCCCGGCTCAAAGCGCCGTCGGCCACGATGTCCTTGGGGTTGGCCGCGGCGCCCATCCAGTAGCGGATCGAGTCGATGGTGCCGGCGTTGCCCGCGTAAGAGACCTGATAATACGCGTTCGGCGATTGCGCGCGGGTGTACCGGGTGATCTTCGAGTCGGAAGGGCAGACGAACGACGCGATTTCCTGGTCGAACGTGGTGAACTGGGGAAGTCCGGAGGCGGGCAGGTCGAAGTTGACCCCCGCGTGGAGATTGGTCTGCTCGATGTAGGGCAGGATGTAGTTGAAGAACGAGTGCGCCTTGCGCAGGTTGGTCGGAGTGTCGGCCGGCTGAGAGTGGTCGTAGGTCATCACACCCATCGGGAAGGTGCCCGTGCTCGACTCGTAGTTGTGCATGGCCAGCCCGATTTGCTTCAGGTTGTTGACGCACTGGGCGCGTCGGGCGGCCTCGCGGGCGGCCTGGACGGCCGGCAGCAACAGCGCGATCAAGACGGCGATGATGGCGATCACCACCAGGAGTTCGATCAGGGTGAAGCCGCGGGCACTGCGGGCGCGATCCGTTGGACTCATTGGAAGGGGCTCCAGGAGGGACGAGGCGGAGAGGAATGACCGCGATGATGGACCGAAATGCGACGTGAGGACGCGGCTGGAGGAGAACCAGGAGTTTCCACGCGCGGAACTCGACGATCAAGACTGGGAAGCGATCCGACCCATGACTGATCCGTTCACGTTCAAACGTCGCCGGGTGACGCCAGGCGGTTCGGAGGGAACCGCGAGTGGATATCCGGATTATTATGAACGACCGGCAAGAGCCTCGCATAGGCCCCTGACCGATAAAACACGAAAAAATGTCATGGCGACGCCGCGCGGGACGTCGCGACCGGCGTCAAGGGCTGGGCGGTTGGAGGACGGACGGGGGCGCGTCGGAGGACTTGGGGGGGCCGAGGGTGAACGTTTTGACGATCGCCTCGACCTCTTGGCGGAAGGCGGTGGGTGGGTCCTGGCCGGTCATGGCGTCAATCACCAGGCTCTCGTTCTGGGCGAACTTGACGAGGTAGTGATCGAGAAAGATGCGCTGAAGGTTCCGGGCCGCGGGTCCCGAGGGCTTGAGGGCGGCCTCGATCCGGTAGACTTGCATCTTGTAGGGGGCCCATTCCGCCTCGGGGAGCCAACCCGCGGGCCCACGGAGCACGTCCTGTTTGGATCGGATCCAGTCCTCGTTGAGTTCTTTGACGTGGAATTCGGGGTCGCGTTGATCGCGGTCGTTTTGGACGTCGCCGGTGGGCGATTGAAACTTGAAGGTGATGACCCGACCGTCGTTGGCGCCCGCCCTGGCGTCGGCCAGTTGCACGATATCGTCCTGGGCGAGACCCGCGAGGTTCTGCGGCAGATAATCCTCGGGATGGCGGAAGTGGAACCGCCCCTTGGGATCGTCATAAGTGAGCCATGAGTTGCTCTCGGTGGGGCTGGGCGGCGAGGTGGGGGCGGGCAGGAGACTTCCCCCCTGGTCGCGCTCGCGCTGGAGGATGAGTTCCCAGGTGAGCGAGAGTTTGAGCCGGCCTTCGGAGCCTGGGATCGCGGAGCTGGAGGCGCGCGCGAGGCGGACCTCGGTGATCGTCCCCCGGGCGTCGACGGCCCCGTCGGAGGGGTCGCTCTCGTCCGGTGCCGCGAACGTGAAGACGATCTGGGCGTTAAGGAGGGTCTCGCCTCCGGAGAGCATCACCTTGCCGGAGACGCCGATGACGGCCGAGTGTTCCGCCCCGTCGCCGACCTTGCGGACGTCGAGCAAGGTGCCGATCAACGGCTCGCCGCTCTGCGTCGGCTGCTCGTTCAGCAAGGACTGCGCGGCGAGTTTGGGGAGCCTCCAGCGGTCGCCGACGCGGCTGGGCAGGGTCGGCAAGGCGCTGGAGAGGTCGGGCAGGAAGATTTGCCTGAGGGTGATCGCGTACTCGGCCTCGGTCAGCAACCGGCCGCCGTCCAGCGACATCAACAAGGGAGCCGAGCCGGGTCGGTTTCGGAACCAGACGTTCAGGCCCTCCAGGGGCTTGGGGAAGGAGGGCCTGACTTCTGGCATGGGAGTGACCCGGAACGCGTCGTAGCGTCGGACCGTGTCGGTCACCACCCCTTGCGAGTTCACCACGGTCGGCCGTTCGGTGTAGATGATTTGCACCGTGCGTTCGGTCCGGTCGGGCGCGCCCTGGGGTTTTTCGGCGACCGCCTTGATCACGTCCCGGCTAGCCACGCGATACTGCGTCACGTCCTGGGGCTTGGCGCGCGCCGGGTCCACGGCGTAGCGCTCGATGAACCGGAAGCGCGTGGAGAGGTCCCCGACTTGCCGAGGGGCCTCGCCCGCGGGGGGCGTCTGAGCCCTCGCCCGAGCCTCGGCGAAGATCCCAAGTCCCAGCATCAGGACGGCCGTGGTCGCCGAACGAACCCAACCCGGCCCGATCCCGCGCGCGTCATCGCTCATGGCTCGCTCCCAACCTCCCGACCCGTTCCGGCCGGTGCCGCCCTTCGATCCAATCCCGTCCACGCCGCCGATCGTCGCGCGCCCAAGGGGCTCCTCAACTCCGCTCAGTTCAGTTCAACGCGATTCAGCGCGACGCGGTCCCCTCGGCGACTGGTTCCCAGCGGAACGTCCCGATGAGCCGCTCGTCCTCGTCGCCGAACGTCGAGAGCGAGGGAACCGCCAGGGTGAAGGTCGCCACCACCTGTTCCCCTTCGGGACTGGCGATCAGGTAATAATACCAGACCACACCGAGATCTCCCTGCCTGCCTTGCGTGCCAATTTTATAACGGAAGTGCCCGGCGGGGTCCCCACCCACCACCCCAGCCCCCAGGAAGCTGGAGAACCGACTTCCCAGCCCTCGCCGGACGGCGTCCCGGAACTGCCCGAGATCCTGGTGCCTTCCCTTGCCGGCCCGAGGCCCCGTCGAGAGGTTGCACTGGGCGATCGACTCGCCGCGCTCGTTCAGGCGCTTCAGGATCG
>JBFWRA010000691.1:0-3703 GCA_050249155.1 Isosphaeraceae bacterium
GCGGCTGGTGCGCGACTACGAGCGGCTGCCCGGCGTGCTGGCCGGGATGCACTTCGTCGCCTGCATCTGCCTGATGCTCAAGCAACTGATCGCCCTCAGCGCCGGTCCGAGTTCATAACACCCTCTAGAATCGACCTCCGCCGAGGTCGCGGGTCGTCTCGAATCGTGTCGCGCCCGGGCTCGGCCTCCCGCGTTGACCCTGAGTGGAACACTCCGGCCATGAGTCGACTTGGAATCCGAGGGACGGCCTGGATCGCCCTGACGCTGCTGACCTGGGCCGGCGACGCCTCGGCCCAGCCGACCTTTCCGGCACCCGACCGCTTCGCGCCGACGGAGGCCCAGCGCGGCGAGATTCAGGCGAAAACCGCCAGACTCGCCGAGGCGATCCAGGCGCTTCCTCCCGGTCTCCCTCGCGATCTGGTCGATGACGTCGCCGTTTACCTCAAGGCGGCCCAGTGGGTCGATCGGCTGGGGGAATACTTCGACGCGAGGGACGTCGCGACGACCCTGGCCGTCATTGATCGTGGGACCGCCCGCGCCGGGCACCTCGCCGCGGGGGGGCCGGTCCCCTGGGCCAGCACCCGTGGCGCGGTGATTCGAGCCTACACGTCGAAGGTCGACGGCTCGGTCCAGCCCTACGCCGTGATCGTCCCCGAGGGACTGGAGTTCGGCCCTGAGAATCGGGCCAGGCTCGACGTGATCCTGCACGGTCGGAACCAGACCCTCAGCGAGGTTCGGTTCATCGCCACGCACGACGGAAAGCCCGCCCCGCCGTCGGCCGCCGGCAAGATCACCTTGCACGTGTTCGGACGAACCAACAACGCCTATCGCTGGGCCGGTGAGGCCGACGTCTTCGAGGCGATCGAGGCCGTCAAGAGCGACTATCCCATCGACGACCGCCGGGTCGTCTTGCGGGGGTTCTCCATGGGGGGCGCGGGGGCCTGGCACCTGGGACTGCACCACCCGAGCCTCTGGTCGTCCGTCGAGGCCGGCGCGGGATTCACCGAAACGAAGAACTACGCCAAATTGAAAGACGTCCCCGAATATCAATTGAAAACACTGCGAATTTATGACGCCGAGGATTACGCGCTGAACGCGTTCAACGTGCCGATCGTGGGTTACGGCGGAGAGGACGATCCCCAGTTGCAAGCGTCGACCAACGTCGTCGAGGCGCTCAAGCGCCTGGGCTTCACCCTCTCGACCGAGGGACTCCTCACCCGCGCGGAGGAATTCGACTTCCTCCGTGTCGTCGGGGCGAACATGGGGCACAAGGTCGACCCCGCCAGCGCGAAGATCATGGATGCGTTCCACGACGAGCGAGCCTCGCCCAATGGACCACGACGTCCCAGGCGTTCGCGGTTCGTGACGTATACCCTGAAGTACGGGAAAGCGGCCTGGTTCTCGATCGAGGCGATGACCCGACACTACGACCGCGCCGAGGTGGACGCCGAGATCCAGGACTCCCGGGTGATCGTCCACAAGGCCGAGAACGTCGACGTGCTCGCCGTCGATCGGCACGCCGGCCGGACCCTGACGATCGGGGGAACCGAGTTTCCGCTGGAGCTGGCCGCGGAAGGGCTCCTCCCCAACGTCTATTTCCGACGCGTCGAGGAGGCCCAGGGGAGCTGGCGGCCACTCGACCACGACGAGTCACGCGCCTTCGAGGAAAACGCCGAACGAGGGAAACGCCGAGGCTTGCAAGGCCCGATCGACGACGCGTTCACCGGTCCGTTCCTCTGTGTGAGGGGCACCGGTAAGCCGCGGTTCGCGGCGGTCGCCCGTTGGTCCGACGACCGGCTCGCCCGGTTCCAGGACGAATGGCCGAGGTTTCTTCGAGGCGACCTTCGGGTCAAGAAGGACGTCGAGGTCAACCAGGAGGATATCGAGAATTATCACCTGATCCTCTTCGGCGACCCCGACTCGAACTGGCTAATCGGTCGTGTGAACAAGGACCTGCCGCTGGACTGGGGCCGCGAGTGGTTGAATCTCGGGGGCGAGTCGTACGCCGCCGCGGAACACGCTCCCGTCCTGATCGCGCCGAACCCGCTGAACCCTCGGCGTTACGTCGTGATCAACAGTGGCCACACCTTCGGAGCCAGGGAGTTCCGCGGGACCAACGCCCTGCTCCACCCGAGGCTGGGAGACTGGGCCGTCTTCCACACGGGGGGGGCTTCGGGGTCGCTCAGAGCCTCGGGCTTTTTCGACGAGGGCTGGTCGCGACGGCCTTCAGAGGCGCGCCAATCCGAGGAGCGGTAGCCCTCACGGTCGAACTAGCTCGTGGCTTCCCGACCCGCGACGGGCTTGCGAGTGATCGGCACCTCGATTGGCCCCTCCACCGCCGCGCGCTTGGCCACGAGCAGCCCGTCGACCGAGTAGGTCTCGTCGAGGTCGGCCGAGGCGAGGACGACGTAGCCGTGGGCCTTCAGGGCGTCCGCGCAGGCGTGATGCAGTTCGTTGGAATGCGTGGAGATGAACACATAATCAATATTTCCGCAGGAGAGCATGCGTTCGGCGCCGCGGAGCATGTCCAGCTCGAACCCCTGGATGTCGGAGTGGAGGATGGTGAGGCGATCGATTCCGTGCCGGGCGCAGAAGGTGTCGACGGTGACCGTGGGGGTGCCGTTGTCCGCCCTGCCGTCGGTCGCGCCGACGTAGGCGGAGTCAAAGACCGCGGACGCGCCGTTGATGCGGAAGTTTTCGCGGGCGGACTTGAGGTTCTCGGGTTCCGGTTCCAGCAGGTAGTTTTGGGGGCGTTCGACGGTCTTGGCGAACCAGACCGAGTAGAACCCCCAGTACGCGCCCAGTTCGAGCATGGAGCCGCCCGCGGGGACGTGCTTGAGGACCTCGGCGAAGGCCCGTTCCTCCTGGGGTTCGTGGACGCCGCGGTTCTCGGCGAGCATGTTCATCGTGCCCGCGCCGTAGTAGCCCAGCGCGGAGACCTTGATGCCGTTGTGCATCGTGATGAGCCCGTCCTTCAACGTCCCCGCGTCGGGAACCCGGGGAATGAAGGCGTTGTCGGGGCAGGCGCGCACGTCGTCGATCCGCCATCGCCAGTCGGCGTCGACGGTGCCGAGGGCCCGCTCGGCGACGGTCGGATCGGCATAGTTCCTGCTCCGCCAGTAGCCTCTCAGACGTCGGGCCATATGAATCACGGGCCAGGGCACGGCGCGTTTCAGGGTGGACTTCAAGGTGCTCATATCCTCAGTTTCCCGGACGGTCGGCGGGTGGTGAGGTCGTCAATGGGATGGGGGCACCGCCCCGAGCGCGACCGCCGGCGCTCACAGGGTCATCGTAGCACCGGTCCTCGGGAACCCGCAACGTCGTCCGAACGGTGGCTGGGGACGGGTTGATTCGAAGCGTCCCCAGGATCGTCTGGGGCGACGATCGGAGGAGAATCCCCAGGTTTGGCGTCACAAGGGAAGGAACCCGAAGCCCTGGCGGGTGGCGCCAGGACCTCGGGCGGTCTCAACTCAACGCAACGCAACTCAAGCCACGGCACGCTCCGCGATTCCACTCATCCCTGCTCGGTCGACTCCGGGGCGGGCGGCGGAGACGGTTGCGTCTCGGGAGCCTTGTCGGAACCAGACTCGGGCGCTTCAGCGCCTGGTTCTGCCGCGCCGGCTTCCGGCTCGTCGCCCGTCGCCTTGGCCTGCCATAGCTGTTTGAGCTGGCCGAACGAGCGGAGCGGGACGCTTCCGGTGAG
>JBFWRA010000692.1:0-3701 GCA_050249155.1 Isosphaeraceae bacterium
GGTGCGTGATCAACCCCAGCGCCTTGCGGAACCTGGCTCGCCGCTTGTGAGCCCGGACCAGGTCCTCCTCCACCTCCTCGACCACGTAATGGCTGGGTCGGACCACGGGCGGGCAGAGCGGAACGAAGTGGGCGTCGGCCGCGCCCCGGTAATACATCGCCACCGAGAAGAACCCCGCGGTCGCGTACGTCGACGCGTCGGGGGCGACTTCCTCCAGGTGTCGACGGATCGATTCCTCTCGCTCGTCGATGCAGAAGACGGCCTGGAACCTCGGCACGCGGGGCGTATCCACGCTCGACGCCTTTCGGCCCGCGTGGAGCGCCAGGGCTTCGAGCGTCTGGTCGTAAAACCGCCGCTCGTATGCCATGTGGAAGATCCGACGACGTTCCAGCGCGCTGAAGCTCTCGATCTCGCGCAGAAGTTTCGACCAACCCAAGGGGCCCAGGCCGTGAAGGACGTCGGGGGACAGTCCCAGAATCTGCGCGAGCTGGAACACCGTGAAGGCCCGAGGCTCCGGTCCCGGCGGCCAGTGGGGCGTCAGACGCTTTCGGGCCGCCGCGCGAAGGCCAGAGAGTGGCCCGTCGTACCCCAACGCCTCCCTGGCGACATGCGTCAATGAGAATCGGTCCAGCAAGAGTCGGATCGCGAGCATCCCGACCAGGCTGCCCGGTGGCGAGGGATTGACGACCCGGTCTCCGCGAACCTCGGTCTGCCGGACCATGCCCCCCCAGCCTCGCAGGGCCAGGAAGGTCGCCGAGAGGTACGCGTCCCATTCCGAGGCCGACACCCCCAGCGCCTCCAGCGATTCCGCGATGCTGGAGAGCGGGTCGACCCCCGCGTCGTCGAGCCTGCCAAGTTCCTCGGCCAGTCCTCGCGACCAGCGGTCGGGGGGGCCGACGGGGCGACGATACAACCTGAGAAACGCCCGGAAGAAACCCTCCTCCCGACCAGGCAAGGCCCAGTGCGCCAGCCCCTGGTCCAGGTACGAGGCGCAAAACCGGGTCAACAGGTCGTTCACCGGGGCGTCGGCGTCGACCCCGGTCGCTTCGAAAAGCGGGTCGCGGTGGCGGATTGGCTCGACGGGAGGCGCGCTGAACGGGGGCAAATCACGGACGCCGTCAAAGCAGACCCGCCAGAGGGCCTGGAGGGTGAACCCTTCCCAGTCGCGATCGGTCCAGTTCTCCAGGTCCGCCTCGCCGTGGCGGTCCAGCAGGGCCGAGAGGCCCGGCGAGAGGACCGGGCCGGGCTCTTCGGACCCCGGTTCATCGCCGTCGGCCAGCGTCGGGTCGGCCCCTCGACGCAGGTCCCGCATCACCCAACGACGGGTCTCGGCGATCATCCGGGATCGGACGACGGCCGAGACCTCCTCGCGGACCTTGCGCAGCGCGTCGGCCTCGGCGACGTACCAGAGCAACTCCTCGGCCGGACCGGTCCGCAACGGGTACTCGAGCATCGCCAGGCGGAGTTCCCGCAAGGTGACGCCGCCGACCACGACCTCCTCGGCACGGTCGCCAAGGTCGCGCTTAAGCACGTCCTTCAGTTCACTGAACCGGATTCGACCCAGGCCCAGGGCCTCGCGATAACGGCTCTCGGCGAGGTAGGGTTGACACCCGAAGACCCGCGCGCCCTTTTGAACGGCCTCGTGGAACGGGAACTCCTCGAACGCGTGCAACGTGTTGTGATGCACGAAGATGGTGATCGGTCCCTGCGCCGGCAGAAGGTGAGCGGCGCGCTCGATCGCCGAGGCCAGGCGGGCCCGGACCTCGGTCCCCGCTTCGGTGAGCGCGGACTCATGCGTCGCGACGGGGTGCATGGGAGGGTCGTCCCTCGGGAGGAATGGGCGATCCGACCTCGTGGAGTCGAGTCGCGTCCGTGAGGCCCTGGGGTAGCCACGGGGCCGTGGAGACCGGGTTCCACCGTGGCCGCTGAGGGGAAGCGCGGGCGACACGGCGGGAGGATGATTTCAAAAAGTGGCGTTCGCCGATGGGTGAAGCCACCGGTCACATCATACGTCGCGACCCAATCCGGCCGCAAGGTCGACCACGCGTGCCCGCCAGGAGGACGTCCATCCGTCGTTGGCGTCTCTCCAGACCGACGCGATCGGTGAACGGGTTCAGGGGGCGTCGACGCGGCGGGGCCGGGCGATGGCGATATTCAGGCGGGCCTCGTTCGCCGCGTCGTAGACGAGCACGGCGTTGCGATGGGGCGTCGCGAAGTCCGCCGAGAGCAGCAGGCCCTGGCGGTTGGTCCGCCGCCTGGCCTCGCGAAGCCGGGCGACCACCGCCTCTCGGTTGGCGGCCACCGGTTCGCGGTCCACCTTGATCGCGCCTTCGGGGTCCACCTCGACCAGGATGAAGTCGTCCCTCAGGTCGTCCAGCGACCGCGACTGCCCTTGCGCGGCCGCGGCCGGGGGGTTGGCGTCCGGGTTGGGACTGGGAACCTCCAGGGTCTTGTACAGCACGGTCGTCGCGGTGACGAGGAAAAACAGCACGAGTTGGAACGCCACGTCGACCATCGCCGCCAGGTCGAGTTCCTCGACGGTCTCGGGCCTTCCCCGGCTGAGGGTGAACTCGGCGATCGCCTCGTCCTCCTCGAGTGGGTCGTATTCCTCCAGGTCGTCGCTGGCGCCGTCGTCCTCGTGGAGCGCGGCCACCTCGACGCTGGAAAGCTCGGCCTGATGGCGCTCGGCGCGGTTCCGGAGGTCGAGGTCGTACTCGCCGTAAGGTTCGTCGGTCGGTGGCGGCGCGGACCTCGCGCGTCCGGCGGGCTCCGCCAGGTCGAACTGGCCAGGCCCCCGGCTGGCCTGAATCTCGGATTCCGAGGGGAATCCAACCTCCTCCTCGTCGTCGAGGTCGTCGAAATCGACGAGCCCCCCTTCCCTGGGGGCCGTCGGGGGTGGCTGTGGCTCTGGACTGGGCGCGGTGGTGGTCGCGGCCTCCAGCAAGGCGGGGCGGTCGCCGATCCTGGTCCAGGGGGTGGACGTGCCGGAGGGCCGGATCAGGTCGTCCACGGTCAGGTCGCCGCGCGCCAGGGCCTCGATCACACGCCCGGTTTCGAGCGCGCGTTCCAGTTCCAGCCGGTCGCTGTGGAAGACGTCCCAGATCGCCACGACGCTTGGTCCCTCGATGCTTCCGAATCGCTGGCGGTTAGTCGTCAGGCTCTCGCACGCCAATGTGGAGCGTCACCCCTTCGATCTCGGTCACCGCGCCCGCCAGTTTCAGGACCTCGCCGTGGGCGACCGCCCCGTCGGCCTGGAGGACGACCTTGCGCTTGCCCTGGCGGAGCCCTTCGACGACGGCGCTCTTGACCTGTTCGAGCGAGGCGGGGGGACCCTCGCCGTTGCCCAGCAGGATGGTCGACTCACCCCCGGGACGCGACGGCCGCAGCAGGGTCAGAAACGTCGCGGCCGACTCCTCGACCCCCACTCCGTGGCGAGCGGGGGGAACGGTCACCTTCTCTCCGCCGGTCATCTGCATGGAGAATAGCATGAACGTCATGAGTTGAAACACGACGTCGACCATCGGGGTCATGTCGATGTGTTCGTCGCGGGCGTCGTTGGCCTGGCGTCTCAGCAGCATGGGCGGCCAGGGGTTCCTTCAGTGGGCGAGAGGGTCGCGGTCACCCCTTCGAGTTGAGTCGAGTTGAGCGAAACCGTCGGCGATCGACCCTGGGCCGGAACGTCCCTTCAATTCCTCGGCAGG
>JBFWRA010000693.1:0-3698 GCA_050249155.1 Isosphaeraceae bacterium
ATCGGGCCGAGGTGGTCGGAGCAGGCGAAGCCGTAGTTTTTGAGTTCCGAGGTGTTCCCGTCGCTCCACATCGCGGCGATCTTGTAGGCGGCGGGCTCGACGCACCCGGCGAGCGAGCTGCGGACGACCGTGAGGGGCATGATGGGGCCTCATCTCGTCGAAGTCGGTCGGTCGACCGGGGAAGAGGTCGGGTCGGCTCGATCCAGAAAGGAAAAGGCGCTCTCAAGGACTTGAGAGATACCCGATCGACGGGGTCCGACGCCAGACCCTGATCGAGCCTGGCCGGAGGATCGCATGGTCGGCCGGGGGAACGCTGGGTGCCTGGCGTCAGGGCCTTGGCGTCCGGAAACGCCCCACCCGTCGACTCAACCCAGGCGATTGAGGACCGCGTCGGCCGCCTCGCGGGTCGAGGCCCGCCCACCGAGGTCGGCCGTCAGGGCCTCGCCGTCGGCCAGGGCCGCCTGCACGGCGGTCTCGACGATTCTGGCGGCCACGCCCGCGGCGGGGTCGTCCTTCGACTCGGCCAGGTAATCCAGAAGCATCGCGCCGCAGAGAATGGCCGCCAACGGGTTGGCCAGCCCCTTGCCCGCGATGTTGGGAGCGGTGCCGTGGCAGGGCTGGAACACCGCGTGCCGATCACCGACGTCGGCCGAGGGGGCCATCCCCAGCCCGCCCACCAGCGCCGCGGCAAGGTCCGAAAGTATGTCACCCAGGAGGTTCTCGGTGACGATCACGTCGAACCGGCCGGGGCGTCGCACCATCTCCATCGCCGCGGCGTCGACGTACAGGTGGTCGGCCGCGACGTCGGGGAATTCCGCGGCGACCTCGTCGAAGACCCGACGGAAAAAAGCGAAGGACCGAAGGATGTTCGCCTTGTCGACGCAGGTCACCCGCGGCGGGGTCCGGCCTCGCTTCCTCGCCAACCGGAACGCCTCGCGTACGACGCGTTCGGTTCCCTCGCGCGTGATGATCTGCGTGTCCGTCGCCACCGAGTCCTTCAACACGATCCCCGCGCTGAGCGAAGCGAAGATCCCCTCGGTGCTTTCCCGCACCACGACGAAATCGACCTCGGGTGGCCCCGCCAGCGGCGACGGGACGTGTTTCAAAAGCTTCGCCGGTCGGAGCCCCGCGTAGAGGTCCAGCACGACTCGGAGCGTGACTTGCGGGATGATCTCGGTGCCGTCGGGATAACGGACGTCGGGGAGCCCGCAGGCCCCCAACAGGATCGCGTCGGCCTGCCGGCAGACGTCCAGGCTGGAATCCGGCAGCGCGTTTCCCGAGGCCAGGTAGGTCCCCGCTCCGGCCGGCGCTTCGACGAAGCGAAGCGCGAGCCCGGTCGCCCGCTTCGCGGCGGCGGCGAGGACCTCGACGGCGCAGGCGGTCACCTCCGGACCAATGCCATCCCCCGCGACCACCGCCACGTCATAGGTCTTCATGGACTCGCCCCGCTCTGGTTCGAACCGATCGTGGGGGCGCGTCCCCCGCGACGGCCAGGGCTCATGACCATGCCAGAGCGGAGTCAAACCGTCCAGAGGGTCCGGAGGCCGCCGTGGACGGCGGCCCCCGCTTCCTCGAAGTCCAGCCCGAACGGAACGAGCGAGTCGTGAACCCCTCGCAGGACCGCCCGGGTCGCCTGGTCACGCGCTTTCTCATCCGCGCCAAAGCTGAGCAGGGACACAAGTTCCGCGGGAGCCAGGTCGTAATTCCGGGCCAGCCCGACGATCATGATCGCCAGGACGCTCTGACCGGTCTCCTCCCGATCCTCCGCCTGGATCAGCGCGGACAGTTGCGCATCGAGTTCGGCGTCGAACCCGCGGACCAGGGGGGGCAGCCACCAGTTCCGACCGTCGGCCATCCGGAGCCTGACGCTCGCGACGAACTCCGGTCGCCTCGCTTCGTATTCGTCAAGCATCGGCGATTCCCCGAATCGACTCGAAGTTTCTCTTCATTCACAGGTTGGGACGCCCAGCGCACCTCCGTTCGCTGGGCGTTCAGGACGACGGGGCGGCCCCTGAACCTGAAACACGTTCGAGCCGCCGCCTTGAACTCTTCCAAACAATGCAATCGACGGGCCCAAAACGCGTTCGAGCCCGAAACCAACCGCGATTTCGACGGGGATTCCTCCCTGGTCGTTCAGTAACGATGGAAGGCGTAGCTTGGGTTCGCCGGATCAAAATCAATGGTGGTCAGCGGCGCGTCGAGCACGAGGTCTTCATAAGCATAGAATTCCGCCAGGAGGAGGTCACCGCCTTTTCCGGGCGCTGGCCAATCGTAGCTGTGAATCTGAACAGGAAAGAACGTTTCGGGCTCATACAGCACCTCGACCCGGGTGAACGGTCGATTCGCGGTCGGGTCCGAGTGGGTGTGCAGCGACCTCAGGCGAGGCCGCCCCTTGGCATCGGTCACGCGATCGAGGATGGTCACCGCCTCCTCGTCGTCGAGGTCCATCCGTCGATAGGCGATCAGTTTCGCCGCGAGATTGGCCAGGCCAGCCTCGGTGACCGCGTGCCGCGAATCTTTCAGCGCGATCGGGTGGTCGGGAGCGACCGCGAGCCGGGGCACGAGGAACCGCGCCAGCCCACCGCCGTGGGCGATCATCTTGTTATCGTGAAGTCCCTCGGCATACACCACTTCCTTGCCGGCCACCGGGCTGAGGAACTTGAGATAAATCGCGAACGGGCGGTGCCGGACCTTCAACTCGAGGGTCTGAACCGGACCCAGTTTGTTCCCGATCCGTTCCTGTTTCGAGAACGTCGCGGTGTAGGCGCTCACGCGATTGAGCCGGTCCGCCGCGTGGAGCAAGGCGTCGAGCAGGAGAACCTTGGCGGGCGCACCCTCGATTCGGGTGTCAGGCCATACGGGAACAGGCTTCGCGGAGTCGGGAGCGTCCACTCCCGTCGGAAGCCGGACCACGGGATTCTTGAAAGCGATCGCGACCACGTCGGGCGGGGGAACGCTCCCCCCCTCGTTCAACGGCGCGGTGAGCCAGAGGCAGGCCAGAACGAAGCCCGTGGGGATGAGGAGCAGCGGAAACGCCCACCACGTTCGTCGGGCGGATCGAAGAACCGCCGCCATGCGAAATCGAGTCGCCGCCATGCGAGGAATCTCCGCGTCGTTCCGAGCCGAGCGAGCCGGGATGAATGGGTTCAGGCAACCCAGGCGGCGTGTCGAGTTGAGCGTGTGAGTGGGTGGCCATCGCGGATCGCCGCCGTGCCGATGGATATCGAACGAGTTTGCCCACGGGGATCACTTTCGTCAATCGAGGGATCGCGAAGGAACGACCCACGCCTTCGATCCGCCTTGAATTGACCCGCCGCGGCTCCCCCGTCTACGATAGTCGAAGCACGAACCGACGTGACGCTCGACCGCCTGAGATCGTCCGATTTTCAAGCTCGAGAGGCGAGGCGAACCGCACCAAGGCCCGGCCAGACCGCGTCGCGCCGACCGGCCATTCCAGGAGTGACAGGCACCATGACCCAGATTGAACAGGCCAGGCTCGGACGGATCACTCCGGAGATGGAGTTCGTCGCCGGCCGCGAGAACTTGACCCCCGAGGTCATCCGGGCGGAGGTGGCGAGGGGCCGGATGGTGATCCCCGCCAACGTGAACCACCTGGCGATGGGCCTCCAGCCGATGGCGATCGGCATCAAGGCGAAGTGCAAGATCAACGCGAACATCGGCAACTCGGCGGTCACCTC
>JBFWRA010000694.1:0-3677 GCA_050249155.1 Isosphaeraceae bacterium
AAACGCCGAACTCGATCGGCTTCACGAAGACCAAGGAGCGCTGGCCGACCTGGTCCGCGACCTCACCCGTCCCCGGTCCGACGACGCGGAGGAATGATTCATGACGCCCTTCTCCCACACCACCCGGGCTCGCTGGCTGACCCTCGCACTGACCGCGGCGTTGACCGCGGGGCTCGCCGTCGCCGTTCCCGGGGCCTCCGCGCAGGACGTCCCCAAGCCCAAGAGTGACGGGGCCCTCGAGGACCTCCTCAAAGAGTTGAAGAAACCCCCCACGCAAGCCCCCAAGGACGACTCAACCAAGTCTGAGCCCAAGAAGGTCGAGGAGACCCGGCCCGTCGCGCCCGCGCCGAACGAACCCAAGCCCGTGGAAAAACCCAAGGCGGAGCTTCCCGCGAAGGACAAGGCCCTCGACAGCCTGCTCGAAAAACTCGGCGCGACCGAGGACGAGCCCACCCCCGAGGAACCCAAACGAGGCACCCCGCCGCCCGACGACGAGCCGAAGGACAAGGAAAACGCGGACGATCAGGCGGGGGCCAACGAGCCCAAGGGCAAGGACAAGCAGCTTGACGAGCATCTCGAGGAACTGACCGGCCGACGTCGCAAGAAGAAGCAGGACCAACAGGGCGAGGAGGGAGGCCCCCTCTCCGAGGTCATCAAGGAAATGCGCGACGTGGAACAGCGCCTGGGCAAGATCGATACCGGGGAGGTGACCCGCGAGAAGCAACGCGAGATCGTCAAGAACCTGGAAACGCTGATTGAGCAAATGAGGGCCACCCAGGGGCAGCCCCAGAAGAAGCAAAAGCAAGTCGCCATGCAAAAGGGCCAACAAAAGGGTCAAGATCCCGGTCAAAACCCCGGAGCGAACGCGACCGGGCCTCCACCGTCCAAACCCGAACTCCCCTCGGGCAAGCGTGTCCTGGCCGGAAGCAAGGACGCCTGGGGGCACTTGCCCCCCGAACTCCGGCAAGAACTCGAAAACGTGTTCAAGGAGGAACCGTTGCCCTCCAGGGAGGAGTTGATTCGTCTCTATTACCTCTCCGTCTCCAAGATGAGCCTCAAACGGGGGGATTGACCGCCATGCCCACCGCCCAACGCCGTGCCGCCCTGTCGCTCCTGGCGCTCTGCCTGATCGCGCCTCAGCGCCTCGCCGCGCAGGAGGCTTCGCCGAAAGGAGCCGCGGGAGATTTCGGCGAGGCCAGAACGGGGCAGGTACCCGAAGGCTCCGCCGAAATGATGACGAAGGCCACCGACCGGGCGATCCAGAACGGGCTGGCCTGGCTGGCGAAGCAACAAAACTCCGACGGCTCGTTCGGAAGCGGAACCTACCGCGGCAATATCGCCGTCACCAGTCTCTCCGGTCTGGCGTTCATGGCCTCGGGTTCGTCGCCGGGTCGCGGCCCCTATGGCACGCACATCGACAAGGCCCTGGCCTACGTGATGGAAAACACCTCTCCCTCGGGCTTCATCGCCGTGGCTGGCGCGGCCACGCACGGACCCATGTATTCGCATGGGTTCGGCGCGTTGTTTCTCGCCGAAGCCTACGGCATGACGCATCGCCCCGAGATCCGAGAGAAGCTGCAAAAGTCGATCCGCCTGATCATCGACACCCAGAACCGTGAAGGAGGCTGGCGCTATCAGCCCGTCCGCAGGGACGCGGACCTTTCCGTCACCATCTGCCAGATCAACGCCCTTCGCGCCGCGAGAAACGCCGGAATCTACGTTCCGAAGGAGACGGTCGAGAACTGCATCCGGTACGTCAAGCAGTCGCAAAACCCCGACGGCGGGTTTCGCTACATGCTTCAGGGAGGCGCCAGCGCGTTCCCCAGGTCGGCCGCCGGAGTCGTGGCGCTCTACAGCGCGGCGGTTTACGACACGAAAGAGGTCGAGTCGGGCATCAACTATCTCAAACAATTCATGGGAGAGATCAAGCTCGGCAGCCGTTACAGTCACTACATGTACGGCCACTACTACGCGGCGCAGGCGATGTGGATCCGTGGCGGCGAGGACTGGGCCACCTGGTATCCCGCCATCCGCGACGAGCTGGTCCGCCGTCAATCCCTCTCGGCCGGCGGGTACTGGCCGGATAGCATCTGCAACGAATACGGCACGGCGATGGCCCTCATCATACTGCAAATGCCCAACACCTATTTACCGATCTTCCAGCGTTGACGCCCGTGATCGGCTCCTCGTCTGACCGCCGCTTTTCCGAGAACGTCGCCGTGATCAAGCGAGTCAATCGAAGTCTCCCCTGGTTCGCCCTGCTGGCCGGCATGATCCACGTCGGCGCGCCGGGGGAAGTCACCCTCGCCGCTCCTCCCGATCCCGTCTTCTCCGCGCGACTCACCGACGGCTCGAACCTGCGCGGCAAGCTCCGGGAGATCGACCCGAACGGCGTGTTCACCCTGGAATCGTCGGACGGAACGCCCCAGACCCTGCCTCGAAACCGGGTCGTCAAGCTTGTTCAGGAAGGGGCCTCGCTCTCGCTCAAGCCGGAAGGCTCGGTGCTGATCTTCCCCGATGGCGATCGAATCCATCGGGCCTCCGTCGGCGCGGCGAACGAGACGACCGTCGACGTCCAGGCGTTCTCTCTACCCGGGAATCTCGCGGTCCCTCTCGAAAGCCTGCTGGGGATCGTCTTCACACTCCCCCAGGAGGGGGACGCCGCCGAGGCGGTCGTGCGAAGAGTCCGCGAGGCACCCCGATCCACGGAAGTCCTCTGGCTGGCCAACGACGATCGACTGGACGTCGGGTTTCTCGGGATGACGGAGAAGGCGGTCCAGTATCAGCTCGCCAACCGCCCTGAATCGCTCGACCGATCCCGGATCTCCACGCTCGGGTTCGACCCGGCCCTGGTCACTTATCCCGAGCCCGCCGACGGGTTCGTGGAATTGACGTTGGGTGACGGTTCGAGGCTCGGGGTGGTCGGGGCACGTCTGGAACAAGGCCAGATCGTCGGGACCGCGCGGTTCGGCTCCCCGATCCGCGTCCCGATCCGAGACGTGGTCTGGCTCCACGCGCGAAGTCCCTCGGTGGTTTATCTCACCCGTCGAACGCCCGCGGCGGAGAAGCTGATTCCGTATGTGGGGCCGACTCGTCCCGTGCGGAAGGACGCGACGGTGGAAGGACACCCGTTCCGGCTCCAGGGTGAGGAGTTTGATCGAGGGCTCGGAGCGCAAAGTCGGACTCTTCTGGCCTACCGGCTCGAACCGGGCGACCTTCGGTTTCAGGCCACGGTGGGTGTCGACGACCGCGCGGGCTCGCTGGGAAGCGTCGTCTTCAAGGTCCGCGTCGACAATCAAGAAGTGTTTGTCTCACCACCGATGGCCGCCGGCGATCCCCCTCGGTCGATCGATGTCGATCTCAAGGACGCGACGACCCTGATCCTCTTCACCGAATTCGGCCAGCGAGGAGGAGTCCGCGACCTGGCGGACTGGGTCGAGGCGCGCATCATCCGCTGATGGACCGACGGTCACGGGGAATCGACCCGGGGCCGACGATTTCACCAGGACCGGGATCACCTAGACATGGCCGGAAATCTCTGCCTTAGTGACGATTCGGTCCGCAGGCTGATCGAGATGGGGCACCTCTCGTCCGGGGTGGGTCATCATGTGATCAACGCTTTTAGCGCGATCGTCAGCAATGCCGAACTGTTGCGGATCGTGACCACCACGAACACC
>JBFWRA010000695.1:0-3697 GCA_050249155.1 Isosphaeraceae bacterium
GGGCGGTTCTCGGACCTGGGCGTCGTCGTGACCCGAGCGAGAGTCTCGAATGAACTTGTGGAAACCCGCTGGGACGTCGCGACCGGTCAACGTCTCGCCGATCGGACTCTGACCAAGATCCCCGATCCGAGCCTGAGCGATCCGAACGTGGTCCGCGCTGACGATTTGGAGAGCTTGCGAAACGACTATCGTATCGCGTTCCTCGACACGGCTCGGAGGGATGGGAACGCGATCCCCGACGCGGACGCGTTCCTGGAGATGCTCGCGTCTGGTTCCCTCGCGTCCCATCGTCGCGAAGGAATCAGTGGGGATTCGGTCATCCTGTCGCGATACCTCCACAACGACAAGGCGTTCTATCGAGCGCTGGGCGGCCACCTGCTGCGTATCATCGCCGTCGCCCATTTCAACACGCTCGACCTCGGAGCCTTGAGGCGGCTGAGCGATCAGGTCATGTGGTTCATCTACGACTTTTGGTTTCTGCGCGGGTACTTCGACGACGCCAACCAGGGTCCACAATTTCTTTCCCTGAGCGCGGTGGATCTCTCCAAGGGCGGGACGCGGTGGACACGCAACTGGATCGCTCCCAGGAACGCGGACCCGACCATCATCGTTCGTGACAGGGTGGTGGTCGTGGTCACCGAGGGTCGGTGCGAGGTCCTCGATCCCAAGGATGGCCGATCGCTCTGGGTGATTCCGATGGATGGATCGGTCCGAAGCTCTCGCGACGTCTCGATTTCGCCAGGGGGGCGCTACCTCGTGATCAAGTCGCCCAAGATCGGTCGAACGCGAGCGTTCGACCTCGCGACTGGCGCGCCGCGTGTCGAGATTCTCGGGCACAACCTCATGTTCGCGCCGGACGATCGCCATGTCGCGACCTGGTACGACGGCGGGGTCGATCCCCCGTTTCATGCCGGCGTCCCTGGCCCCAACCCGGCGCGAATCCGACTTCTCCCCGTTCCCGAGGGTCTCAAAATCTGGCGAATGCCCGAGGAGGACCCCAAGAGTCTCACCGCCCAACCTTGATGACGGATGCGCCCGGCACGGTCATCCCCTGACGGTTCGCGCCATCCTCACTCTGGAAACCCGCCCGGGGGCCAGGAAAGAGGAGGATGGCGTCCATCGCCGCGGCTTTTGGCATCGAACTGGCGCGTCGCTCTCATGTCAATCGTCGTCCGAGTGACGCCCACGTGTGAGGCTGGATCGTTCCGACACGTTCCAGCCGACACTCACCGACCGTTCCCCATTCTCATGTGCCTGGCTCAATCCTCTCCCTCAATCCTCTCTCGGGTTTTCGCCTGGTTTGTCGTCATTCCGAGGCGTCGGGCATGGTGATTGCGGGGTCGTCTAGGTGGGGTGGTCCCCAAACCGGGGCCCGGAGGACTCACTCTCGATCCTGAGGAGCACCATGCGATATCCCACACAACCTTGGATCAACGTGTCGCGACCCGAGTTCGCCCGCGAGTCGCCTTGAAGCCTGGATCGCCTGATCCGACGCTGAAGGCCTGGGGCTCTCGAGGCCAGTCTCCTGGAATCCGAACGCGTGAGGAGTCGTGACGAGGCCGTTCACGGCCACCCACCTCGACGACTCTCGTGGGGGTCGGGATGAGCGACTTCCTTCTCATCCAGGAGGCCCCCGTGGGGCAGGGGTTATCGACCCGTATTGGAGCGGCTTGGACGACGGACGGTCGCTGAAGAGATGGATCGCACCTCTCTTCTCGCGGCCTCGCGTTGGTTTGGAATGGGCGCTCCCAGTCCGCGAGCCAGCCAGGCGTAGCCGCGGTCGGGCGTCCCCGACTCGTCGCCCAAAGGCGGCTCCCCATCCTCGGCGCCTGACGAGCCGATCGACTCCTCCACGCATGCGACGCTCCGCGGTTGGAGGCCTTGGAGTCAGTCGTTTCTGACTCATCGCCTGAGACTCCGCGGCCACTAAGCCCGTGGGACCGACCCGTCACCAGGCGGGAAATTTGAGCCTGCGCGGACGGTGGAGGCCCGTTGGCGTCTCAATCGATTTGGCTCATTTTACTTCGATGATTCTTCGAACAAAGGTGGTTTCGATGATCTCGCTGTCGAAGGATGTGCTGAAAGAACTGATCGAGCGAAGCGGCTTCCCCCGCGTTTCCTTGTTCCTGCCGACGCACCGGGTGACGGCGCATACTGAGCAGGACAGGATTCGGTTGAAGAACCTGTTGCGGGAGGCGGAGGATCACCTCAAAACTCAGGGAGCGCGCACGCCGGATGTGAGGGAGTTGCTAGAGCCCGCCCAGCGACTGTACGAGGACAGCGGCTTCTGGTCGAACCAAGGCGATGGGCTCGCGGTCTTCCTCGCCCCCGGGTTCGCCGCGCACTACCGCCTCCCACTGGCGTTCTCCGATCTGGTCGTGGTCTCCGACCGTTTCCACGTCAAGCCGCTCCTTCCGCTCTTCACCGGCGACGGGCGGTTCCACGTGCTGGCCATCAGCCAGGACTCCGTGAGGCTCCTGGAGGGCACGCGCGACAGCGTCTCCGAGGTCGATCTGGCGGACGTTCCGCGGAGTCTGGACGAGGCTCTCAAGTACGACGACCCGGAGAGACAACTCCAGTTCCACTCCCCCACCCCCGAACGAAGCGGGGGACACGCCCCCATGTTCCATGGTCATGGACAGGCCCACGGCGAAGACCCGAAGGACCGGCTTTCGCGGTATTTCCACAAGGTCGACCGAGGCCTGCGGCAGCGACTCGGTAACGAGCGCATCCCCCTGGTGTTGGCAGGAGTTGAATACTACTTTCCGATCTACCGACAGGCGAACAGCTACTCCCACCTGGTCGAGGAGGGCATCTCAGGGAGCCCGGAAGGGATGACCGACAAGGAAATCCACGAGCGAGCCTGGGCCATCCTGGAACCCCGATTCCGAAGAGACCAGGAGGACGCCATGGCCCTCTACCGGCGCCTCGATGGGACCAGGCGAGCCTCCTCGGATTTGAAGGCCATCTTGCCAGCGACACTGGGGGGTCGGGTCGAAACTCTCTTCGTCGCGGTGGGTCGGCAGCGGTGGGGTACTTTCGATCCCGCCACCAACGCCGTCGAGAGCCGCGATCAACCGGAGCCGGGAGACCAGGACCTCCTGGACCTCGCGGCCGTACAGGGATTCTCCAACGGAGCGACCGTTTACGCCGTCGAGCCGGCGTCAGTCCCCGGCGGGGCGTCGATCGCCGCCGTGTTTCGCTACTGACCAGTATCGCGCGGGCCCGCCCCGTGCGCCACGAACGAGGCCCACTCGGTCATTCGAAGATCATGGATTGTAAATAAAATGATAAGCTTTACTTCAGCTTGTTAGGAGGAGAACGATGCGACCTTCTCACCACGAGACACGACCCGCGGCCGCGAAGCCCCCACGGCAACAGCCCGCGGTGCCCGATCCTTCCCTGCGGCCGGTCGTCGAGCGACCGGACCCGCACCCGGAGGTGATCGTCTACAGTCACTCGCCCCTGTTTTTCTGGTGGCCAGTTTGGGTGGTTGGATTCATCATGGCGGGCATCACTTACTGGGTGGGGCAGAGCCACCAGGTGGGGAACGACCGGGTGTGGTTTTATCCCAGCAGCAACCTCGGGGTCATCTTCTTCCTGACCCTGTTCCTGGTCATCCTGATCAGTAACGTCACCGTGCGGGGCCTGGCATCCGCCGTGGTGGTCCTTTCCGCGGTGCTGGTCACGGTCCTGC
>JBFWRA010000696.1:0-3693 GCA_050249155.1 Isosphaeraceae bacterium
GGACTCGGCCAGGGCCACAAGTCCCGCCAGGTCGGCCTCGACCACCAGACCAGGCCCGAGACCACCAGCACCTTCAGCGCGTAGCCCAACGGGTACCAGAACGGGCTGGGCGCTCCGTCCCTGGACGTGGGCAACTGGCCTTCCAGCGACGTCAGAACGATGAACCCGATCATCGGCAAGAGATACGGCCAGACGTCGGCCGAGGGGTCGCGAGGCGTCGCCAGGGGGGTCGGCTCGGGCCTGGTGGGGGAAGGGGTGGGCACCGACGTCATCCGTCAATACTCCGTCCGGTTCGGTTCGGGTTCAGGCGAATCAGGTCCATGAGTTCCGGAGCGTCCAGGCGGTCGACGATCCAGTCCGCCGCCACGAGGCTTTCCGCCGGGCTGTGCTCATGGGGAACCCCCACGGCGAACGCCCCGGCGGCCTTCGCCGACGCCAGGCCCGCGGCGCTGTCCTCCAGTACGATCATAGAACCCGGAGACACGCCGAACCGTTCGGCCGCCTTACGGTAGATCTCCGGGTCGGGCTTGCCTCGGGTCACGTCCTCCGAGGTCAGCAGGAACGCGAAGTGCTCGAGCAGGCCGTGTCGTCCAATCAGTTGCTCCGCGTAGGCCCTTCGTGACGAGGTGGCCACCCCTCGGGGGATGCCCCGCGATTCCAGAAGCGCCAGCAGCGAAAAGAGGCCGGGGGTTGGATGGACCGCCTCGTCCACCTCGTCATGGAACCGGCGGCGCGCCTCGGCCATGAGAGCCTCGGTCGGCTCGTCGATCCCGGAGAGGACGCGAAACGCCTCCCCGGCCTCGACCGCTCGACGCCCGATCATCGCCCGCATGATCTCCGGGTTGGGGGGCTTGCCCCGCGCGGCGAGCATGTCGGCGATCACCTTGGCGAACAGGGCCTCGGTGTCGAACATCAGGCCGTCGAGGTCGAACACGACGGCCCTGGGAAGGAAGCCCTCGGGGGTGGTTTGGGGCATGGTTCGGGTCACGTCCTGGAGCCGGTCAAAACCTTCGACGCCGCGTGGCGACGCGCCCGAACGCTTTGTGGAAAGAGTCGTTCCTGATCGAGCGTTCCGAGTTCGTCCAGCGGAATCGGTTCGAACCCGCCGACGAATTCGAGGCCAGGCAGCGAACGAACCTCCTCGGCCAGTGGCTCGGTCACCCAGAGGTCGGTGAGTTCCAGGGTGTTGGGGATCAGGACCATCCGGGCTTCGGAGGGGTCGATCCGCCAGCACGTTTCGAGACAGGCGGTCAAAACGTCGCGATCGGTGGGCAGGCTCAGGGGCGTTCGGGCGCGGGTCAGGAAGTTGCTCGTCAGGCTGTTGACGCGCATCGGGGTCGGGTCGGTGTCTCGGACGACGCGGTCGGTGGTCAAGTCGGCCAGTCCGATGCCAAGGGCGTTCCCCTTGGTCTCGGCGGAGAGGTCCAGCACGGCGAGCCTGGTGACGACCGGCCTGGGGAGGTCGGGCATGGTCTCGACGCGCTGCCTGCCGATCACGTTGGGGTCCAGGCCGGTCCCGCTGTAGTTCTTGCCAAGCTCTCCGACGATCAACACGTCGATCTGATCGAATGGGAGCCGCGCCATGAGCAGCCTGGCCTCGTCCAGGAGCCCTGGCTCGACGTCCAGGATCGCCTCGGGCTCGACCGCGACGACCCTGGCGGTGTGCTCTCGGGCGTTTTCCAGCAGGGCCAGGCCGAGAGCGACCTTGGTTTTGGAAAGGAGGAACGCGCCCACCTCGGGAAGGAGCGTTCGGAGGCCGGGCAGCCCGAGCTTGTGGACCTGCGCCGCTCCCTGCCGCTTGCCCAGACCGATGGCCAGCATCTTCAGCAGGCCGCTCTCGTAACGGCCTGTGAAGGAGGTGTGCGGCTTGATCCGATTCAGCAGGACGATCCCGTCGGCCTGGAACGCGGCGCGGTCGAAGTGGATCGGCAGGCCGAAGCTGTTGGAGCCCAGGACGACCGTCTCCATCTCGGAGCGGATCGGGCAACCGGCGGACCGTTCCGTGACGCCGAGCTCGGCCAGGAGATCGCGTTGACCCTTGGGCGTGCCTCCGCCGTGGCTGCCCATCGCGGCGACGACGAACGGGTTGAACCCCAGTTCCTTCAACGTGTCGACGGCCGCTCGGGTGATCCCGTCGATGCCGGCGATTCCTCGGCTGCCGACGGTCAGGGCGATCGATCCTCCCTGGGGCACCCGGGTCGAGATCCGACTGGAACGGATGGCGCGGGCGACCTCGGCGGCGACGTCGGCCACTTCGGGCTGGTCGTCGTAACGCTGGCGGACCCGAGCGATCTGGGGCAAGGTCATGGGGAGTGCTCTCATCGTCGCCTGGGGAGGAGCCAGGATCATAATCAATCGACCCTGGAACGGCAAAACCCTCCGCGCTGGACGCGGAGGGTTCGACGAAGCGTTCCCGGCCGGACGAGGGTCGAGCGGGGGCTTAGACGGCGGCGAGGCGCGCCTTGCGAACCCGACGGACCAGGGCGACGGCCGCGACCATTCCGGACCATGCGAGGATCGTGGCGGGCTCTGGCACGGGGATCGGTTCGAACGTCCCGGTTTGGGTGGAGTAGGCGACCGGGATGGTCGTGGTCGCCGCGGCGCCGCCGACGTTGACCGAGGGTTTGGCGTCGGAGGGGAGCTGGCTGGAGATCAGCACGAAGGTCGCGCCGTTGGCGGCGGAGTCCAGAGCGGTCGTTTGCGAGGCCGGATCGACGTACTGGGCGCGGACGACGCCGGTGGTCTGGCCGGGCTGCCAGGAGAGGGTCGTCGGCGCTTTGCTTCCGGCGAGGTTCAGGCCGCCAAGCTGGGCGTCCTTGACGACGTACGCCTGGGCGTCGGGCCCGGCGAAATTGGTGGTCATGGGGGTCGCGTTGAACTTGAAGGAGGTGCTATCGACGTGGACCTGCTCGCCTCCGTCGTCCTTCATGTCGTTGACGGTGACCTGATAGGCGTAGGCGAACAGCCCTTCGGCCGCGCCGGTCCCCTTGAACACCTGGGACTGAATCAGGCCCGATTCCCCCGGCGTGCCGTCGAACCGGAACGGGGAGAGGATCGCGTTGTTGTACTGCGTGAAGAGCCCGTTGAACTGACCGGCCGAGAGTTCGGCGGTGTTGAGGGTCTGGATCAGCTTCTCGGTCGTGGCCGCGTTGGTGGCGGCGCCTTGGGCCGAAGGGGTGACCAGACCGAGGGTCAGGCCAGTGCCCAGGACAAGGGCGAGCGTCGTCTTGTTCATCCTTAGCGATCTTCCAGGGTTGATCCTGAGCGTCCGCGTGGCTGGCGAAGCGCTCTCGTGCGAGTCCGTCCCTTAACTCGCCGACCGGAGAACGTCTCCGGACGGGACCCGCGGGCCGATCCCCTCTCCCCCGACACGAGGGGGGGCGGGATCCGGCGTTCGGCCCGACCGGGCCTTCGAACCTCGACTTCCCGTTCTTTCCGGCTCCGAGGATCCTCGCGAGGCACCCGAGTCAGGCGCGATCGGCGATTTCTCGGTGGCCAGTCGCGATGGCGGACGCGAACGGGCGCGGGCTCGAGAAGGTGGTCGCTCCAGGGTGGCTCCATCCGGTCACCCCGGTGCGGTGCGAAAAGTAACAGTCCTTTGATGACCGGTCAACCCGATTCTCGTTCCCGCCCCGGACTTTCTCCGTCAGGTTCACGCCATTCCTGGCCTGAAGCCGTTTCAGAGCGGTTCAC
>JBFWRA010000697.1:0-3689 GCA_050249155.1 Isosphaeraceae bacterium
GCCGGTTTACGCGTTTGGATGCGCCGAGGGCGTGCATTATTACGCGTTGCTGTTCATCGATGGCCAGTCCCTCGCGCTGCTCCTCGCGGATCTTTGTGAGGCCTCCCCTCCCCCTGGGTCGGCAACCCCCCCGCGCCCGTGTTCCGGCGATCGCTACGGAACTCGGGCGCTTGCCGGCTCGTGGCGGTCCCGGGCGCACGTTCGGGCGGTGGCGGGGCTGGGGCTTCAGGCGGCGGAGGGTCTCGCCGCCGCGCATGACGAGGGCGTCGTCCATCGCGACGTCAAGCCGGCCAACCTGATGGTGGATGACCACGGACACCTCTGGATCACCGACTTCGGCGTGGCCAGGCTTCAGGCCGACTCCGGGCTCACGCTCTCGGGCGACCTGCTCGGCACCCTGCGGTACATGAGTCCCGAGCAGGCCCTCGGCCGCCGCGCGATGGTCGACCACCGTTGCGATCTCTACGGCCTTGGCGTCACGCTCCATGAGCTGCTGACGCTTCGACGCGCGTTCGACGGCTCCGATCAGCGCGAGCTCTTGCGGCAGATCCTCGACGAGGAGCCCATCGCGCCGCGCAAGCTCAACCCCGCCGTTCCTCGCGACCTGGAGACGATCGTTCAAAAGGCGATGGCCAAGGAGCCCGCCGAACGCTACCCGTCCGCGCACGCGATGGCCGACGACCTGCGGCGTTTCCTGGACGGACGTCCCATTCTGGCGACCCGGCCAGGCCCGCTCGACCACGCCCGCAAGTTCGCCCGGAGACACAGGAGGATCATCGCCGCCACGACCGCGGCGGTGGCGCTCCTCACGGTGCTGACCCTCGCGGGGCTGTCATGGGCCAACTCCAGGCTTCGCCTGGTCGTGGCGCGCCTGGAAGTTCAAAAGAACCGGGCGGACCACCATTCCATCGAGGAAACCCGTCTCAGGCATCTCGCCGATCGCCGCCTGACGCTCGCGAACCGCCACCTTCACGCGGCCAGGCTGCATCTGGCCAGTCAGGCGCTGGAGCAAAACCAGTTCGAGCGCGCCCAGGACGTCCTGGAAGAGAACCCGTTCGACCAGGGCGGCGAACTTCACGATTTCGCCTGGCATTACCTTCGAGCCCGTTCGCGCGAGGAGATCGTTCAGTTTCCCAGACATTCGGGCGAGGTCACTGAACCGCGGCTCATCAACCAGGGCAAGGGACTGGTTTACGGCACGGTCGGCGGCGAGGTCTGGTTTGGCGACCTGGACACCGAAACCGTTCGGCCTGGCACGTTCCGACATCCCCGGGAAATCAATGACGTCGTCGTCTCCCAGGACGGTCGACGGCTGGTCACCTCCAGCTTCCAGACCGCGGAAGCCGGCGGCGAGGTGCGGATCTGGGACCTACCCGACGGCCGACCGATCGGGAACTTCGAGATGCCCAGGGGCGTCTACGCCCAAGCGCTCTGGCTCTCCCACGACGGCGGGACGTTGACGCTCTGGGCCAAACCCACCGACGAGGGAACACCTCAGGAATTCCAAACGTTCGACCTGAGCCGTGATCCGGGCCATCCGACTCCAGGGCGAAAGTATCCGTGGATGGAGATCACGGCGCCCACGCCCCTGGGGCGTTCGTATCGAAAGCTGCCCAACGGGACCATCGAGGAATTTGACATTCTCACCGGCGCTCGGCTTCGGATTCTGCCTCATCGATTGGGATCCAGGGACTGGCCCGACGTCTCTCCCGATGGTCGCGTCTTGATTCATCTCGTCCTGGGCGAGACCCCGGAGACGATCCTGTTGGACCTGGATTCGGGCGAGGTCGCGCGTCGTTATTCCCCAGGGCATCTTTACGCGCCCCATCTCTGGGCCACCCGGGATTCGCGCCTGGTTCTCATGGCGGGTTCCGCCGGGCCGATCGTGCTCTGGGACCGAGCGACCAACGCCGAACTACGGATCGAACCCCAGGGCATGGATCGCGAGAAAGCGCGTCTCAGCCCTGCGCTCTCCGAGGATGGCCGTTACCTTGCCTACACGACCTGGGGCATGCCCGGCGGACAGGAGCCGATCCGGATCTTCGACCGGGACGAGGGCGAGGTCGTCGCCACCTACCCCGGGCGCTCGCTTCAGGTTGGCGAAATCGCGTTCGATGCGGACGGCGCCTCGCTCCTGATCGAGTCGGGCAACTCCATCAAGCGCTGGTGGTTCCGCCGAGGCGAGAGGAAACCCGTCGCGATCGCCGGGCACTCCGACGAAGCCTGGAGTGTGGCGTTTTCCCCCAACGGTCGTTACCTGGCGTCCGGCGGCGATGACACGACCGAGTCACGGACGGTCAAGCTCTGGGACGCGCGAACGGGAGAGTTGGTCCGAGGATGGCGGGGCGGGCCGGCGACCATCGTGGCCGTCGCGTTCTCGCCCAACAACCGGCTCCTGGCCACGGCCGGACTGGAACAGAGTGACAATCTGCGACTCTGGGACGCGAGGACTGGCCGATTGAGGCGCAACCTCGTCGGGCACGAGGATCGCGTCCGCGCGCTGGCGTTCTCGCCCGACGGGCGGTTCCTCGCCTCAGCGGGTTCGGATCGGTTGATCCATGTCTGGAACCCGACCAAAGGCCAAAGGCTCGCTTCGCTCATCGGCCACGAGGACACGGTTCGCCAGGTGGCGTTCTCGCCGGACAGTCGCACCCTGGTTTCGGTCTCGAACGATTCCACCGCGCGATTCTGGGACGTCCCGTCGGGCAAGCCTGGCCCGGTGGTGATCGGTCCCTCCAAGCGAGGCGCGGTGGCCTACTCGCCCCGGGGCGACCGCGTGGCCGCGGCCGACGAGAGCGGTCTGGTCGTCTTTCTGGATCCAGCCGACGGATCGGAGCTGGGTCGAATCAACAGCGAGGATGGCGAGGTCCGCGCATTGGCGTTCTCGCCCGACGGACAGGCGCTGGCCGCCGCCGGCATGGACCGCAAGATCCGACTCTGGGACGTCCTCACGGGCCAGGAACTCCTTGTCCTGAAGGGTCATGAGGCCCAGATCAACGGATTGGCGTTCTCACCCGACGGCCGCACCCTCGCGTCTTGCTCACACGACGGCGTCGTGAAGCTCTGGAGTTCCCGCGAAGTCAACGATCCTTGACCTGATTCTCCTTCCATCATCCGCGTGACACGACGGCGGATCGCGACGCGACCCGCGACGTGGATCGTGCGCGCCGTGCTTGATCGATCGTGACCCGAACCAGTTCCCCCTCTCCCGCCGAAAGGTCCGTCGGTGGGAATCCCTGGGTTTCGTTTCCGGCGGACCGGGAGAGACTTCGATGAGAATTCGATGGGTCGTACGCGTGATGGTTCCCCTGGTGGCCATGCCGTTCCTCGTGGATACGCCCGCGATCGCCCAGGTGGTCAAGCCGTTCAAGATCCGCGGCGCCGGGATTGGCCCGGAGGGGCTTCCTCTGCCCGGCCAGCCCGCCCGATCGCACTGGATCGTCGGCAACGCGACGCACCTGGGGAGGCACACGGGCGAGGGGACCGTCCAGACCCTTTCGGCCGGGTTCGACCCATCCTCCGGCAAGATCGTGGGTCGGTTCAGCAGCGGACGCCCCTTCGTCTTCGCCGGGGCCAACGGCGACAAGCTGGTCTGCGACTACGGCGACCAGGGCCACGGCGAGCCCGGGGACTTTGAGCTGACCATCCTGGGCATGACCCCCGAGGGCGCGTTGATCGTCGAGGCCCTC
>JBFWRA010000698.1:0-3682 GCA_050249155.1 Isosphaeraceae bacterium
CCGGCGATCCAGGATTCCAGCACCCTGGAATCGCGCTGGGTGCCCCGGTTCCGCTCAATCCCACGCACGACGTCCCGACCTTTCGCGACGTCTCCGTGGCCCTTCAGCAAGTGATCGCGCGTGTGATAAGAACGCGCTTCGCTTCGAGAATCTGCTCGGGACACTCGTCGGGCGCGAAGCTCGGCGCGGCGATCGACTTCGGACGAAGCGCGATCGGCGTCGACAGCGTGCGGACCGGCGGTAACCATGTGGTTCCGTACGACCCGAGTTCACCGCGAATCTTCGACGGGTTCGTCCTTTCCGGCTTACCCTACGACTCCGACGTCGCGCGCGCCGATGATGCCATGCCCCTCTCGGCACCCGCCTTCTTCATCCAGGGACGGGGTGACGAACGCTATCAACAGACCATCAGAATGGCCCACGAGCTTCTGAGCAAGAGCGTCCCGCTCAATCGCGCGATTCGGATCTACGAAGTCAAGGGAATGACTCACATCACACGCGACGTCGTCTTCGAGGTTCCTCAGTCCGCGACGGGCGAAACGCTGGGATGCTTCGTGAGCGCGGCGTTCCGCAACATGCTTGGTACGCTCCAGGAGGGTCTCGAACCCCCCGTGAGTCAGATCGCCGGGCGGCTGCTCGACGGTGCCCTCGTCATCGATCAGGCGGGAGGGTTCTGGACCACCGTCTCGCCCATCCTCGAGGATCCGACGATCGACACCGTGCAGGTCGATATGCTGCTCACGCCGCGGCCCATTGGTCCGGCCGAGACCAATCGCTGGCAGGCCGTCACCGCGGCCCTGAGGCACGTGGACGACGCGATCACGCCGCCGTCGATCGCCTGCCGGGTTGGCGGCTACAAGGTCAAGTTCACCGCGCCTGACCTCACGCCATTCCCTCCGGAGACACTCGAGACGCTTTATGGGAATTTCAGGGGATACTCCACGCGAGTGTCGGAGGTGGTCGAGAGACTGAAGGCGGCCAGGCTCTACGATGATCGCGTCGAGTCCGCGCGGGCGACGGCCGAGCTTTCACAGGGACTTTTCAGTCGCTGAACCCCCCTCGCGCACCGTGACCCAGGCGCTCGGGACTTCCCGGAACGCCTGGGCCGGTCGCTCGTTTCCCCGGTGGGACTCGCTCGGCCTTCGGTCGTCGTCAGACGGCTATCGGGTTCCTGACTTCGAGAAGGTGAGGCCGGGGTCGTCGGGGGGGCCGCCAGCCATCCGGAAGCTCATCGCGCCGTCGTCAAGCAGGGCGACCTTCCCCACCATCGCGCCACCCCCACCGGGAGGCGCCAGCGTGAGCAGGCCGTTGCCATAGGTGGATTCCCCCGTGATGGCATTGGTCTTCCCCTTGATGTCGACCTTCCAGGTGAACGTGCCGTCCCCCGCGAGGGTCAGCGCGATCGACCGGTTGGCGTCGGGCTTGGCGATCCAGGTGCCGGCGATCGCCGCGGCGTCGGCTGGAGCCGTTCCGGGCTGGGGAGTCGCCGCGGGGGCCGTCGCTTGCGCATCGCCGGAACCGCCGCTCAACTGGGCCAGCAGCGACGCGGAAAGCTTGTCCGAGGGCTGAAGCCGCGTGACCTCCTTCAACTCCCTCGCCGCCGCGTCGTCGTGCCCTTGCGTGAGGTACTGATACGCCAGCGCGAACCGGGCGGAGGCGGAGTCCGGGTGCTCCTTGCGGTAAGCCTCCAGCGCTCGGAGCTGTCGCGTGTACACGTCCACGTTCGGGTAAAGCCCGATGAGCGTCGACCAGTCCCACCCTGGCCCGACCGAGAGCACGGCGTACAGCACCGCCGCGGCCTCGTCGTACTTGCCCAGGGCGAACAGGGTCAGCGCCCGGAATTCGTGCAGGGTGGCGTCGTTGGGGAGCGACTTCAGGGCCTGGTCGGTCAGGCCCAGCGCTCCGGCGTAGTCTCCCTTCAAGAACGCCGCCCTGGCGTCGTTGAACGAACTCATGGCGGGGTCGGTCGTCTCGGGGGGCGGGGCGTCGGCGGTCGTGTCGATCGGCGCGCCATAGTCGAAGCTGGGCGCTGGGTCACCCGCGGGAACCGCCACGGCGTAGCTGGCGTAATACGGATTCTCATAGGGAGCGTATCCCCATCCGTACATCATGGAGCCCATGCCCCAGCCCATCAGTCCATAGCCCAGGCCCAGCCCAAGCCCCAGGCCGAGCCCGCCGTATCCCCAGTTTCGCCAACCGGGCCCGTAGTGCCCGTGCCAGTAGCCGTGGACCCAGCCCGCGTGGTAACCACCATAGGGGCCGCGTCCCGCCCAGGCTCCGGCGCGGTTGCCGACGTTCACGTTATTGCCAACGTTGACGGTGTTTCCGCCCCCGGTCCGATTGGCGAAGGTGTTGCCGCCGCCACCAACCCGGTTGCCAATGGCGTTCCCACCGCCGATCCGGTTCCCGATCTCGTTTCCCGCGCCGAGGTTCCGGTTTCCGCCGAAGTTGTTTCCCGCGCCGAAGTTTCGATTTCCACCGCCGATCTCGGGTCGGTTCGGGAAACCGCCGCGGTTGCCGAAGTCGTTTCCGGTGAAGTTTCGGTTTCCGCCGAAGTTGTTTCCGGTGAAGTTTCGGTTTCCGCCGAAGTTGTTTCCGGCGAAGTTTCGGTTTCCGCTGAAGTTCCCCATCGTCGGTGACCGGAAAGACGGAGTTCGATTGAACGAGGGCATCCCGCCGCCGAATCCGCCACGGAAGCCTCCGAACCCCCCGCCTCCGAACCCGCCGCGGAACCCGCCTCCGCCTCGGAACCCACCTCCGCCTCGAAACCCGCCCCCTCGGGCGAAGGCCTCATGCGCCGTGATCGTCGTCGCGGCGAACGTTAGCGCGGTGAAAAGAGTCAAACGTATTCGCATGGTCATCAAGATCGCTCCCCGTTTTCCGCTGGAGATCGGTCGTCGCTGGTTTCAATCCCTATCATTTCATTTGGGGCCCGGGGGCTTGCGGACGATCAGCACGCTCTAGACGTCGTCGAGGAAGAGGTCGCCGACGACCCTGTCGGCCGATCCCCAGCGGAAGGAATCCTGGCTGACCTTCGTCACGACGTTGGTGGCCGCCACCGGGTTGCCGTCGCGGAGGTAGCCGTTGGTCCGGATCACCCATTGGTCGGGACCGACCCGGGTCCAGAATCCCTCGTTGAAGCCCCCTTCCGAGTCAAACACCCAGGAGCGCAACTGACCGCGAACGGGATCCCAACCGACGCGCTGAACCCCGTGGTTGACCAACGCGCCGCGCACCTTCATGGTGAACTCGCGAAGCAGGTAGTGGCCGTCCTCGGACCGCTTGCACGTGGTCTGGACGACTCCATGCTCATTCTCGTCGACCCACTCTCCGACCATCCAATCGAGTTCGGCCAGGGCGGCGTGTCCCTCGTCGGGAGAGCCCGGGGGCTCGGCGCGGTCGCGGACCTCCGCGGTGAGCCAGCGCCCGTCTTTCAACACATGAATCGCCGTGAAGGGGCCGCGGCGGCCGCCCTGGGCCTCGGCGATCAGAACGCCGTCCTCGATCGCGACGCCCGGGGCCGGAAACCGAAGCGAGGCGATCTCGAGGCGAAGGGTGGGGACCTCGGGGTTCTCGAACGCGTCCAGGAACCGCTGGAGCAGCGCGTCGCGCCCTTCGACGACCACGCCGTCTTCCTCGACGACCCTGGCGTCCTCGGTGAAGAGGGCGACGACGGCCTTGG
>JBFWRA010000699.1:0-3681 GCA_050249155.1 Isosphaeraceae bacterium
TTCAACCTGGCCGGCGGCCCGAGTAACTTCCTGACCCCCGCCCCCGTCACCTTCCCCAACCTAGAGGGACTCGCGCCGGGCGAGAAGTCGCTCATCTGGTCGTTCGATCATGACGCTGGCAAGTGGGTCGTCATCGGCACGGGAACGGTCTCGGCCGACGGGCTGACCCTAGTCTCCGACCCGGGCGTGGGCATCCTGGCACCGGGGTGGCATTTCACCAATCCCGGCGTGGATGACACCGTCGATCCGATACCCGACGAGCCGCCGCCCGACGATGACGACGAGGAAAGCGACTATCTGATCACGGTCACCATTGGATCTAATTTCGAACTCGACCCTGTCACATTCTCATTCGATGCCGGACTCACCTTGCCGCCAATGATTTTCGAGAACCTCCCAGGAGGCCAACCGTTCTCATTTAACCGAGAGTTCAGTTTTCCGGAGGATCCTCCCAGATTATCACGATCATTCCAGCGTTCATTCGTGCTTTCCGAGTTTTGGGCGGATCTGGTCCCCGAGGGCTCCCTGACCCTCTTCGGCGCGACAGTCTCCGCGGAGGTGAGTGCTGGCTTCGGGTTGGAGGGCAAGATCGATGTTACGGGTTTCGAGGCAGAAGTTGAGCTCGAGGACATGCACGTGCGTCCCGGGAACGTCGAGTTCCGCGGTACTTTCCAGATCGACGCCGGCGCGCTCTGCTTCCTGCCATTTGATATTGGTGAGTTCATCTGCCAAGAGCACGATCTCGGAAACAGAACTTTGGCTGGTCCTCCCAGCATCCCTTTGCCGGACGTGAGCATACCTCTACCGGTGCTCCCGGTTCTGGACTACTTTGACGACTTCTCACTTGGACTTTTCGCATCGGTATCGGTCGGTTTCACAATCTCACCTCAAGTCTCCATCCGCAAGGAAAGGATTTCTCCAACAAGAAGATTGGCTCTTGAGATGGGCGACGTCGGAAAGACTGAAGTGCGGATAGCACAAGAACCGCAATACTCGATCGCCGAGTCGATCGCTTCGACCAATCGCATTTATTACCGCTACGTCTTCGAAAGCGGCCTGACACTCCAGGGAAGCGTGGGCGAGAATGAGACGATCCGCCAAGTGCTCCCACCGAACGAGACTTATTCGTACTATCTTTTCGCGCCAGATACCAACAGGACCTTCTTCTCGACCGGGCGGACCGGCCCCTCGGGTCAAACTCGCTTCAGTGCCGCTCCGATGACACAGGTCGGAGGCTTCGACTCGGACGGGGATGGCTTGTCGGACCTGGCTGAATTTGTTGTTGGAACGCTGCTGGACCAGGCCGACTCCGACGGTGATGGAATCTCCGACTTCGCTGAGATTCAACAAAACCTCAACCCCCTCGACAACCGCGGGTTCCCCACCGGCGTCATCGCCAACCTGGCGCTTCCGGGCTCGGCCGAGGCGGTCGACGTGGTGGGCGACTTCATCTTTGTCGCCACGGGGTCGCACGGGCTGGCCATCGTCAACGGGTCGCGGTTCAACAACCCGATCCTTCAGGGGCAGATCGACCTGCCAGGCAACGCCTCGGGCGTCGCGATCGCGCCCGAACGAAACCTCGCGGTCGTCGCGGCGGGAGCCTCGCTTGAACTGGTCAATATCAGCGATCCCATGCTACCTCGATCGATGGGCTCGATCCCCGTCGGCGCCACGCACGTCCAGGCGGTCGGCGGGTTCGCCTACGCCGTCTCAGGGACCTCGCTCGTGGTGGTCGACCTGGCGACCAGCGAGATCCTGAAGCGAGTCACGCTCCCGGGTTCCGGCGGCGTGACCAGCATGGCGCGTTCCGGCACCTACTTGTACGCCTACGTCAGTGGAAGCGACATTCTGGCCATCGTTGATATCGCGCGAGCCGAGCAAACTCAGGTCGTCGGACAGACGACCGTATCCATCGCGTCGTCCGACGTGGGCGTGTTCGCCGGGAGCGGCGTCGTCTGGCTCGCCGGAAGTGGCCTGCGAACCATCGACGTGACCGACCCGACACGCCCGACGCTCATACACGACGCCGACAGTTTCTTCACGGCGCGCCGGATCGCGCTCAACGGCTCGGGGCTGGGATTGCTCTTGCCCGACGGACAACGCTTTGTCCAAGTCTACGATACCAGCGACCCGATTCGCACCAGTCGGCTATTGACGCAGTTCAACTTGACCGGTCTTCCCCGTTCCCTGGCGATCAGCAGGGGCCTCGGCTACATCGGTACGGGAAACCGCCTTGAGGTCGTGAATTATCGCCCATTCGACACGATGCGCGTGGCCCCGACCGTGACTCTCACGACGACCGTCGTGGATCTCGACCCCGGAACCCCGGGAGTGCAGGTTCTCGAGGGTACCCCCATTCCGATCACGGTCACCGTCTCCGACGACGTGCAAGTGCGCGCGGTGGAGTTCCTGGTCAACGGAGTGGTGGTCGCGACCGACGTCTCCTACCCATTTGACGTCGTGCCGATCGCACCTCCCGCCGCGCTCGGTGCAACGGTCACGCTTCAGGTCCGCGCCCTCGACACAGGGGGCAACTCGTCCCTCTCCGACCTCGTCACCCTCCAGGTCGTTCCTGACACGTTTGCACCGACCATCGACAGCGTGATTCCGGCGGCGAACGCCATCGTCTTCGAAGGTCCGCGCACGCTCCGAGTGCGCTTCTCCGAGAGTGTCAACCCGACCAGTGTGACGGCCTCGAGCTTCCGACTTGTGGGAGCGGGTCTCGACGGTTCGTTCGACACGGCCGACGACGTCGTCGTGCCAGCGAACCTCAGCCTTCGCGATGGCGATCGCCTGGTCCAGCTTCAAGCCGGCTCGCTCTCTGTCGGGAAGTATCAACTCCGTATCGATGAGTCGAGCGTCACCGACGTCGCGGGAAACCGACTCGGATCTGGCGTATTTCGCAGCGAGTTCGTCGTGCGAGAGCGTCCCACCATCGAGAACCTGTTCGACCTTCGCGGCACGCCGGTGTCAGGCAACCTGATCCTGACCAGTCCCGAGTTCCGCGTGGGGATCAATCCTGACGGCAGTTTCATCACCTCGAATCGCACTGTGGGTCTGATCTTCGCCAACGTCGATTTCGTTGAACGAGGAGATCCGTTGGCGGGGTTCACGATCTCGCGGAACGGTCAGAACTTCACGAACGACCATCCGTCTGGCGGTTCGGCGATCACGGTTACTCGCGAAGACCTCAGTGACGGCCCGCTCCACGGCGTACGGATCGAGGGGATCGTCGGGGGAAACCTTCGGCTTGAACGGGTCGTTCTCTTCAATGACGGCGACGAGTCATTGTTGATCGTCACGCGACTCACCAATATCGGCGACTCCCTACTGACTCGGGTGGCGGCCCTCGAAAATATCGATCCCGACCAAGGTTCGTTCATCGGGATCGGAGCCGCGACCTCCAACGACGTCCGGCGCGTTGGGCGATACGTCGATGCGAGTGTCTTCAATGCGACATTCCCCGCGGGGCTTACCATGGGACTCGGTTCCGAGGATCCGCGCGCCGTCGTCTCCGCCGAACAATTCCATGTACGCAACCCGTTCGACGTCATCGACTCGCCCCAGGACCCCAATGGCGCGTCGAACGATATCGCCATCAATCTCGCATTCAACTTCGGCGACCTCTTGCCCGGTGAGTCGGTCTCTGGCGCCATGATCCTGGCCTTCGGACGCTCGCGG
>JBFWRA010000700.1:0-3675 GCA_050249155.1 Isosphaeraceae bacterium
CCCTGATGGCGAAGGCCCTCAACGCCAAGGCCACTCTCTATCAGGCCACCGGCCGCCGCCCCCAGTCCGTCGAGCTACTGGAGCGCGCCCTCAAGATCTCGGAGGACTGGAACGGTCCCGACCACTTCGATACCGCGATGATCGCGTACAACCTGGGCACCTCCCTCTTTTACATGAATCGCCGCGAGGAGGCGATTCGACTGCTTCAGCGCGCCCTGGTCGTCTTCGAGGCCAGAGAGAAGACCGGGTCCGACGGCCGCCTCGCCGTCGCCGCGAGGAACGCGCTGGCCGGGGCGATCGAAGCCGTCGGGGACAAGGACGCCGCCCTCCAACTGGCCAGGCGGACGGTCGCCGAGGCCGAGGCCAGGCTCGGGGCCGACCACCCCGAACTCGCCGTCCCCTTGAACAACCTCGCCACGATGTTGACCTCCGCCGGGCGGTACGACGAGGCCGAACCCCACGCCAGGCGCGCCCTCAAGATCATTGAGGACAGGTACGGCCGGGACCACCCGATCGCCGCTCCCATCATCAACGGGATCGCCAATATCGAGGTCGCGCGGCGTCGGTACGACCAGGCCGAGGCGTCCTCGCTCCGGGCCGTCACGATCGCCAGGAACGCGCTTTCGGTCGAACACCCCGATACCGCCAAATTCATGGAGAATCACGCGACGATCCTCTTCGATCGGGGGAAGCCCGCCGACGCGCTCCCGGTCTTCGACGAATCGCGAAGGATTCGGAGGAAGCTCATGGGCAGGACGTTGCCCGTCCTCGCGGAGGAGCATAGCCTCTCGGTCCTCCAGGGGGACGAACGCTCGGCGATCGACTACGCGCTGACCCGAGCCCTTCTGATGTGGGAGGATCCCCAATGGGCGGAGACTTCCGCCGGTTGGGTGCTCAACGCCAAATCGTTGACCCTGCGGGCCTTCGCCGAGCGTGCCGTTCTGGCCAGGGACGCCAGGACCCCCGCCGCGAAGGAGGCGCTGCGGACCCTCGACGAGACCCGGCTCAAGCTCGCTTCCCTGACCTTCCAGACCGCCCCGACGGACTCCGAGGCGTTTCTGGCCAGGCAACGAGAGGTCGAGGCCCTGGTCCAGCGGGAACGCCGCGAGTCGACCGCCCTGGGTAGGGCGCTGAACCTGCCCGACCACGAGCCCTGGGTCGAGATCCAGAGGGTTCGCCAAAAGCTCCCACCAGACGCCCTCTTGATCGAGTTCGCCCGGTACCATCAGCTCGCGCCTGGGACGGACGGCTTGAAGCCCGACGAGAAGAACTGGTCGTACGCGGTCTGGGTCATTCCGTCGGCTGGCCAGGGACGCGTCAAGGTGGTCGACCTCGGTCCCGCCGCGCCCATCGAACAGGCCGTGGCGAACCTCACCGCGAAACTCAAGTATGATGAGCGAGTTTACCTGGAAGAGGGGGAGGTCGGCTACGAAGCGCGATGCCTTCCCGCCTTGCGCGAGGTCGCGCGACGAGTGCTCGATCCGATCCTGCCCGAACTGGCCGCCGTGAAGCGCTGGGCGATCAGCCCCGACGGCGCGCTCTGGCTGATCCCCTGGCCGGCCCTGCCGGTCGCGGAGAACGTTTACGCGGTGGAGCGGCACCTGATCCACCTCGTGGCCACCGGTCGCGACCTCGTCGAACCGAAGCCCCAGGGCCCCGGCACGTCGGCCCCGGTCGTCTTCGCCGATCCAAGTTACGACCTTTCGCCGACCGGCGGAACGACCGCGCCCGCCCAGCCGGGGGCGGCCGAATCGCCCACGTCGGAGGACGTCAACGCATATTTGACGAGGGCGATCGATCTGGGAGGCACCTATCCAAGGCTCGTGTTCAGCGAGCGGGAGGCGCGGGAGGTCGCCCCGAGAATGTCCGCGTACGCCAAGGCCCCCACCAAGGTTTTCCAGCTCGACGAGGCGACCGAGGCGAACTTCAAAAGGCTTCAGCGCCCACGGGCGCTCCTGCTCAGTACGCACGGCGCGTACCGCGAAAAGCCGTTGAACGCGACCGACCCGGCGGTGCTGGCCATGCCGGACAACCCACTGCTCCGCTGCTGGCTGGTCCTGGCCGGCGGCAACAAGCACGCCGAGTGGTTCGAGTCCAACCGCGGGTCGGGGAACGACGGCCTGCTGACCGGCCTGGAGGTGCTGGGGACCGACCTCCGCGGCACCGAACTCGTGGTCCTCTCCGCTTGCGAGACGGCACAGGGGCGGACCTTCGAGGGCGAGGGGGTCTCGGGACTGAGACAGGCGTTCCATCTCGCGGGAGCCCGCACGGTCCTCGGCACGCTCTGGAGCGTCGGCGACCTCCCCGCGACGCAAATGACCATCAACTTCTTCGAGCGACTCAACCTCGACCATGACCCGGCGACCGCGCTCCGAGGCGCGCAGTTGGCCATGATCAATCATCACCGCAAAGCCGGAGGCGCGGCGCATCCGTACCGCTGGGCCATGTTCGCCATGACCGGAGACCCCGGCGACGGCTGGGCCCACGACCCGGTCCCCGAAGACCCAGGCGGCCCACCCATCCTCACCGACGACGCCAAGGAAGGAGGACCGACCCGCGGAGGCGACCTCCACACCGACACCGATCACATCGCCCAGGCCACGACGGCGGACGGCGAACCGCCCGCCGGGCGTTACCTTTTCGGCCTGAGCGGGCCAGGACGTCCCGCTCGCGGTCACCCCTGGATCGAAGGCGCTCTTTTCACGGCGATCCTGGCGGGCTCGCTTTACTCGGCCCGCTGGTGGCTTCGAGGAGCGTCACCGGGCGTCTAACACTCTCATGAAAATCGAATATTATGATTAAATCGATTTTTCATACTATTGCCATCTATCTCATGGTCCTCAACGCCTCTCCGGCGGAAGGGGCCCCGCCCACCGTGGACGTCGTCTTCGCCAGGGAGGCGGGGACGATCGTGTCGCGATTGCGCGACCGAGGCTACAAGAACGTCGGGGTGCTCAAGTTCGGCGTTTCCAGGGGAGTAGGGCCGGTGGACGACTCGGCGGGGGCGTTGAACCACGTGCTGGCGACCCGGCTTGCGATCGCGCTGGTGCTCAACGACGACCTCCGCGCCCCATTGGGTCACGTCAAGGACGCCAGCGCCCTGGCCGCGACCCTCCCTGGAGCCGACCACCGGACCCAAGCCGGTCGACGGGCGTTCTTCCAGGGACGATACCCCCTGGCCTGGGGCGATTCGACCGTGACCCCGGACGTGCTGATCACCGGAACCGCCATCCTTGACGCCGATCGACGCGCCATGACCGTGACGATCGTCGGGTTCGACGCGACGGGGGAACCCCCATTCGAACTCGCCAGACTCCGCGCCTCGACCGACGCTCCGACTCTGGCCAGCGCCGGCGAGTCGTTCATCACCCGAGGCGGCGGGGCCTACGAGGCGGCCGACGCGGCCGTCGACGCCGCCTCGGGACGATCGAAGAACGCGCTTCAGGACGACGCGAACCCCCTGGTCCTGACGATCGCATACGACGGCCAACCTCAATCACTGGTCGTGGAGCGAGGGCGGATCAAGGTTCGCGAACCCAGGGAGGACGAGGTCGTCGAGTTCATCCTGGCGAAGCGGGACGACGACCCGCGACGCTACGGCGTGGTGCTGACCGTCGATGGTCGGAACACGCTCTTTCATGAGCGAAAGCCGCCGGAGTTCTGCGCGAAGTGGCT
>JBFWRA010000701.1:0-3673 GCA_050249155.1 Isosphaeraceae bacterium
CCGGTGGAAAGCGCTCGGGGTAGCCTGGGTCAAGGGACGTGATTCGCCGGAGTGGGGGAGGGTGGACTGATGGGAGGCCGCCTGGGACGCTGGCTTGGATTCGGCCCGGTATTCACGTTTGAATGGCTGACCTCGTCGCGACGCTGGCATGGTTACGCGCAACGGGCCGCGTTCGTGGGGCTATTGCTGGCCTCGCTGTTCGTGGTTGCGTATTCCAGGACGACGCCGACGTTCCCCTCGCGACGGGACCTGGCCGAACTGGGGGCTCAGTTCTACTTCGCGGTGATCGGCACGCAGTTGACGCTGGTGCTGCTGGCCGCGCCCGCGGCGACGGCCGGGGCGATCTGCCTGGACCGGGCGCGCGGGACGCTCACGCATCTGTTGGTGACGGACCTGAGCGATTCCGAGATCGTCCTGGGCAAGCTCGCGTCGAGGCTCGTGCCGATCCTGGGCCTGGTGGCCTGCGCCTTGCCGGTGACGTCGTTGCTCTCGCTGCTGGGAGGGGTGGATCCCGACGCGCTGGTCGGGGCGTTCCTGGTCACGGTGGGAGTGGCCTTGCTGGGCTGTTCGCTGGCGATGGCGTTCTCGCTCTGGGCGGGGAAGACGCACGAGGCGTTGCTGGGCACCTACGCCGTCTGGGGCCTCTGGCTGCTTGGTCCATACATGATACCGACGCTGAGCTGGGCGACCGGCTTCGCCTTGCCGACGTTCCCCGAGGTGACCGACCCGTTCCACCTGGCCTTTGGGCCGTATACTCGGCCGAGGAGCGTCGCGTGGACGGATTACCTGATCTTTCTGGGCGGTACCTCGGCGATCTCGGCGGCGCTCGCGGGGCTGGCGGTCTGGCGGCTCCGGTCGGTCTGCAACCGCGAGCCGACTCGGGTGCCGCGGGAGAGCGCGATCAGGCGTTGGCTCCACCGTGGGCTGCCCACGTTCTCGGAGATGGCGAGGCGGCTTCCCGGTCCCTCGCTGGACGGGAACCCGGTCCTCTGGCGCGAGTGGCGTCGCAATCGCCCGTCGCGTTGGGCCCGAATCGTCCTGGGGATCTACTTCGGCGTGTCGGGCTTCTTCAGCCTCGCGGTGATCCTGGGCGCGTCTCGGATGCTGGCCCCGTTCGTCAATGGTTTTCAGGTGAGCGTCGGCCTGCTCATGCTGAGCGTCTCCGCGGCGACGGCCCTGGCCGAGGAGCGCGTGCGGGGGAGCCTGGACGTCCTGATGTCGACGCCGCTGCCGACCCGGCAAATCGTGATGGGAAAATGGCTCGGTGCGTTCCGAGGCGCTCTGTTTCTGAGCGTGCTGCCCCCCCTGGTGATTCTGCTGGGGGGCCCCAAGAGCCTCGCCGAACGGCAGGTGAGCGCGGCGGTCCTCGTGGCGTTCATTCTGGCGCAAGGGGCGACGGTGACCAGCCTGGGCCTGGTCCTGGCGACCTGGAACGCCCGGCTGGGCAGGGCGGTCGGCCTGACGGTCACGATCTACGTGGCGATCACCGTCGGCTGGATGTTCCTGATCATGGCGATCGCCCCGAGGCCGGCCAGGAATACCGAAGCCATCGTCTGCGCCAGCGCCTTCATGGGAGCGGGCGGAACGACCGCCGAGGCGTTCAACTTCGGGAGCGAGAGCTGGACGGTGGGCACCTTCGCCTGGACGGTGCTTTACGCGATCCTGGCCTGCGCGTTGTTGCTCACCGCGCTGGGGAGCTTCAACCGCCGCCTGGGGCGGATCGAGCGCGGGCTGCTCTGGGAGTGGGGCGGGGAAGTCAATCGCGGTCGGATCGCCAGGGCCCAGGCGACCGCCGAACCGTTCCACGTCAAAGTCAATGTTAGTGGATAATGAGGAATCGACCATCGGGGAGGGCGGCGGCCGCGGGAAGACCCCAGACCGGGATTCCGCCTTCGATCCGTCCCATCTCCCGGGTCGCTTGACCGCTCGGGCTGAAGATCCGCCAGACCAGCGCCCCGCCGCGTTGCCAGCCGGTGTCCTCGGTCCAGGCGACGAGGATCTCGCCGCTGGCGTTGACCGCCAGCGCTGGATGCTTGCGGTTGCCGGTGCCGGGGGGCGAGATCGGTTTGGATGGAACCAGGGTCTGGGGATCGATCCGGGAATAGGCGATCCGCCCCTTGGTCTCCCAGGCCGCGAGCACGCCCTGGGGCGTCTCCAGGAGTGACTCCGAGCTCATCGGGCAGGTGGTGACCGGCCAGGGCTGCAGGCTGGCGGCCTGGAAGGTCTCGCCGTGATCAGTCGAGGTCACCAGCGTCATGTCGCGTTCGACGCTCGCGGTGGCCGCGCGGAACAGGACATGGAGCGTGCCTCGCCGGTCCACCAGGGCTTTCGTGCCGCAGCAGGCGCAGGCCCCCGTGGCCTGTTCGAGGGCCGGTTTTTCCTCGGTGAAGGTCGCGCCGTCGTCTTCCGATCGAGCGACCCAGAGCCGGCGACCCGCTTCACCCTCGGGACCTTCGGCGCTGGCGGCGTGCCAGGCGACGTAAACGCGCCCTTGCGCGTCGGCCGCGACCGAGCCACCGCCGTCCAGGTGGAAGGTGCGCCGCATGAGGTTGCGCTGGGGCTCGAACGCGGTTCCCTCGGGGTTCGATCGGGAGTAAAGCATCGGGCTGCCGAGGATCGGGTTGGGCGGTTCCGCCCTGGACGACCCGTTCCAGGCGACGTGGACCCGCCCCTCCTTTCCGATCGCGAGTTGGCCGCCGCGGATCGTGCCGACGGCCACGGCGCTTCCCGGCTGGGAGTTGACCCGAACGTGTCCGGAGAACTCAGTCTCCCCTGGTTCGCGACGGGCGTGATACAGGTCGCCGCCGGAGGGTTGACCCCGGAAATAGAGCAGGTGGATGACGCCCGCCGCGTCGGTCACGGCCTGAGGCTGGATGCCGGCGTCGGGGGTCTTGATCGCGATCACCCGCGTCGGGGGATCGGCGGCCCTGGCGGAGAACCCGCCGATCCAGACCAGGGCGGGTGAAAGAACGGCGATCCATGCGTTTGAAAGGCGTCGCGACGGGTTCACGGTGAGTTCTCGGAAGTTCCGCGGCGGCTCATCTCGACTCGGGGCGGGACGAGGCGGCTCCTCGCCCAGGAGCCGGGGGAGGCGATTTCAGTTGGAAGTCGAACTGGGTCGGACCGTCGGCCTTGACCTCGGCCTGAAGGGTCGATTTCGCGTTGTAGATCGAGGGGACGAGCTCCCTGGTCTGTTCGATCAGTTCCCCCTCTCCCTGATCGAAGACCTTCTCACCCGTCGATTGGACGCTATGAATCTCAACCCGGTAGGTGCCGGCGGTCGGCCCCTCGGACCGGCTAATGGAGTAGGAGCCGTCGTTGATCACGCCCTGGACGGCCGGTCCGTCGTTGAGGGGAATGAACACGACGTTGCCTGTCTCGAGGGGCTTGTCGTCGAGTGTGACCGTCCCGTGGACGGCGTATCGCGTGCCGAACTCGTCCGAGGCCCCGCAACCGGCGGCGAGGCGGATCAGCGGAACGGCCAGGGCCAGGGAGATCCAGCGGCGGCGTCTCACGTGAGTTGATCTCATGGGGATGGAACGCGTCGACGACGCGCGAGCGTCGCAGGGCCTGAGGGAGCGGCGGCGGTGCCGCCTCCCACCGAGGAAGGGTCGGGGTTGGTTGGGAGTCGCGCGAGAATAACCTGGTCGAAGATTGAGAGGGGTGGGGGGGG
>JBFWRA010000702.1:0-3671 GCA_050249155.1 Isosphaeraceae bacterium
GCCCGTCGGCTTCGGCCACCCCGGGACGATCGTGTTCGTGGTCGTGTCGATCTTGTAGACTTCGTTCGAATTCAGGCAGACGGTCCAGAAGAAACCGTCGGCGTCGATCGAGGCGGACTTCGGCGCGGAGCCGACCGTGACGAACTCGCTGCTCTTGAGCGTCTTGCGGTCCGCCTCGAAAGTGAACTTCCAGACCCGGTTGGAGTTGTGGGTTCCGAACCAGACGTTCCCCTGCCGGTCGACCGTGATGCCCGCGCCCGAGGTCGCCGGAACGTCGTACGTCGTGAGTTCGTTTTTCGAGGGATCGTAGCGGGACAACTTCGTCCCGGACCATGGCGAGGTCCAGACGATTCCGTCGCGGTCGACCGTGATCCCGTAGGCCGACGCGACCTGGACGGTCCCCACGAACGTCCGCGTATTGGTGTCGATGTGGACGAGGGTCGACGCGCCCGCCCCAGTGGCGCTCCAAAGCTGACCGTTGGCGTCGATGGTCGCGCCGTAGGACCCGAAATTACCTGTCGGGACGATCGCCTCCTGGACACCGGTCTTGTTATCGAACACGAAGAACTGCCGGGCCCCGCTGAACGGGCTGATCCAGACCTTGTCGTTGGCGTCGATCGCGACCCCACGGGGGCCGCCCCCCACGGTCACGACGAAGGAAATCCGCTCGTCGTCGGGTTGGCCGTCGCCGTTGGCGTCCCAGGCGAGCACCTCGGACCCCGTGATCCGGCCGTCGCCGTTGAGATCGACGCAGGTGTCGACGACGCCGTTGCCGTTCCGGTCGATGAAGTCGTTCAGGAGCACCTTCACGACGGTCCCAGGCCCGCCACGATTGGCGACCCAGGCGTCCCCCTCGCCCGTGACGGCGATCCGCGAGGGATCGTAATTGCCAGGGCCGGTCCGGTAGCGGCCGATCTCCTGGCCGGTCCGCGTGTCGAACCGGGAAACCGTCCCCTCACCACTATTCGAGACCCAGATGAACGGGAAGGTCTGCGTCTGGCCGGGGGGGAGCAGCCCGATCTGGTCCTGGTTCGTGGTCGCGTCGGTATTGAACAGCGTCCCTTGGAGGAAGTCCTCGGACGTCGTGAACGTCACGTTTCCATCCGCGTCAAGCAAACTATCACCCACGGGAGACTGCGCGGGTGGGCCACCGGCGACCTGAGCGGCGACCGACGCTCGGACCGCGGAAACCGGACCCACGGGAACCTCACCCATCGCGAGGCTCGACCTCGGGGAAAACGCGCCGGGAGGAGGGGGCGGCAGGGTCGATCGGTCGGCGGAAGCCGTCAGCGCGGCGGCGCCACGGCTCGTCGTTCCCAGTGATCCAGGGAGCCCCGCCGCGCAGGCGATCGCCACCGAACTCGCGGTGTCGCCGTCGTTGTTGACCAGGCGGAACACCAGGGAGGCCGTCGTGCCTGGGATCCGCCCCGCGAGGTCGACCGTCACCGTCTGACCGTTCTGAGTCGTTCCGCTCCCCCTGGCGACGGCCAGGCCCTCGGTGACGTTGAAGAAGGCGTCGCGCCCGGCGGCGAACGTCGGGACCAGCGACACGCCGTTGTCTCCCAGCAGCGCCACCTCGAAGGCGTCGTTGATGAAACTCGGGTCCGTCGTGTCGAAGGCGAGGTCGGCGTAGGCGAAACTGATCGTCGATGGGTTGGCCGGAATCACGAAGTCGTGCCGAAAGACGACCTCGAACGAGTTCCCCTCCCGAAGCACGGCGCGACCGTCGGCCTCGGTCACACCGCCCGCGCCGGGCGGAGTTCCTCCACGCTCGCTGACTTCCCAACCCGTCAGACCGGGCAGGAACCCGCAACGGGTGATCAGACGCTGGGCCTTCCCAACGTTCCCGGCCGCGTCGGTCGCCTCGACGTGGAACGCGCGAGAGCCGACGTCGAGGGGCACACCTGAGAACGTGTATCTCCCCGCGGCGTCCGACCGAGTGGTCTGACCCGTCTCCACCAGCTTGACGAGCAGCCCTGGCTCGGTCTCCCCGACCAGAACGATCCGGCCGAGCGTCGTGACGTCGTCGCCGGCTGGGGCGAGGTCGTCCGAATCAGGGTGCAGCCGAACCGTGACCGCCGGCGCGGTCGTGTCGGGCGCGATGATCACCGTGTCCAGGGCGTAGGCGACCTTGACGACCGCGTCGTCGTGGTCGCGGTCCCCACCGTGGAGCATGTCTTCAATCGCCCAAACGTTCTCCGAGGGGAAGCGGACGTGGCGGTACCGATCCAGATTCGCCGCTGAGAACGAGAAGAACGCCAACGGTCGGTGCCCCTTCCGATTCCCTGGATTTCTCGCCAGGAACCGCTCGGACGTACCGTTCTGAATCAGGTAGATCCCATAGTGGGAACCCGCGGGCAATTCGATTTGCGTGACCGAACCGGCCCCCTGGCCCCGGTGGAAGAGGACTCGACGTCGTGACGTCGCCGCGGCGGCGTATCCCGGGTCGCCGGGTTTGAGGTTACCAATCCGCCCCGTCGCGTCGTCGACGAGAAAGATTCCGACTTCATTGCGGTAGAACGATTGGCGATTCGTCAGGGTGAACGTCGCGGCCGTCGTCTTGCCAGGGTCGCCAGGCACCTGGAGCGCCGTCTCGACCGGCGACGGGCTCAAAGGTCGACCCATTGTCAAATAGGGATTCGTCCACCTCGGAAGCCGGCCCAACTCGCGATGGCCACCTCCGACCCACCACGCTGGGAAATGAGCCGCTCCGCTCACTCGCGACCAGGCCCACGGCGAGGGGCGAAGCAACGTCCGCTCTTCCAGCGACTCCACTCCGACCTTCGCGCGCCGTGATCGTTTCGCCTCGCCAGCCGGGATCGAGCGCCGTCGTGGGTCGTGACTCGAACTCTCCTGCGGGGGAGTGGTCATCGGAAAGTCCTGGTTCGAGAAGGAGTGTGGGGGATTGACGCTCGTCGTCACGACAGCGGGAACCACGGGAGTCGGCGGGGCGCTCGCCCGCGTGAGTCGGCCCGTCCGCTTTCTTTGACTTATGCGCCGAATGCGGACGCCAAACCTTGGAAACGTCTGCTCAGCTTCTAGAGATTCTCCAATCCCACCATGCGAAGCAATCGTTTCCTTTCATCATCGAGACAATTTGCGCATATAGGTCAAGTTGGGTGCTTCGCGAATTGGCTAACCTCGCGTCTGAGATTCGGTTGGCGTCAGGAACAGAGCGGTTCGCGCGGCCGTCGTCGGGAGCCATGGGTCTTAGGAGACATTCGTCGACGTCGAACCCGAGAAGTTCACACCGCCCAGGGCGGAGCCCGAAGTCGCTCAGGGGTCTGGCCGCGACGCTGGAGTCAAGGGAGGACCACCCCTGGCTCCCTGGAGGATGAGTTCGCTCGGAAATGAGCTCGGGTTGCCAGAAAACGAGGATCGGGGCATGATGCGGCGGCGTCGGGACCTCGTTCCGCCTACCCGACACGTCCGAATTCGACATGTCTTTAGCCAGACCGGGAGTCACGTCATGGACGGCCAGACGCCCCGCAAGTCGTTGAAGCGCCGAATCGCCCGAGCGCTGGCGGTCTTGCTGATCCTTCTTTCGCTGGCGACAGCCGGCCTCCCCTGGCTTCTCGCGACTCCTCCCGCGCGGAGGGCCCTCGTCAGCGCGATCAATCGGTCGCTCGCGCCGAGCCAGGTCGACGTCCAGGGGGTTTCGGCGGGTTGGC
>JBFWRA010000703.1:0-3667 GCA_050249155.1 Isosphaeraceae bacterium
CGTTGGGATCGTTGAGAAGGTCCTCGTACGACCCGTGCGCCCTGGGGATGGCGAACTCCGCGGCCCAGGCGCTGGCCGTCGCAGGGTCCCGGCTGGCGATCGCCGAGAGTTCTCCCGAGGCCGAGGCGCGAATGCCGGGAATCAGACCCCGCCTGGAGATCCGAGCGCATCCCAAAATGCCCCAGCGCAGTCGCGATAGATCAGTCATCCTCAACGCTCTCCCCAAGTTCGCCCGTTTCGAGCCGACCGTCGCCACAAGGCGATCTCAACACCCCCAGGGCCTCGGAGCAAGACCTCCCACCCGGCGCGAGACGCGAGGCCCCCCTTCCGCTACACTGTCCGTGGAGAACGGCCCACGAGTCGGGACCGTCGCACAACCGGTCAGTGGGAGGACGACGATGCGAAAACTCGGGTGGATGAACGCCCTTCTGGGGCTCGCGGTGGGATCGTTCGCGGTCGCGGCCGATCAGGAGTTCGTCAGCGTGTTCGACGGGACCGGCCCCTCCGGCTGGAAAACGAACACGGGCAAACTCATCACCTCGAAGAACGTGCAGGCCGACGGCCTGAATCCCCACGGTTCCGGGGGGTATCTCGTGGTTCATGAGTCCCCGGTCGGGAACTTCACGCTGGACTTCGATTACAAGCTCTCCAAGGGTTGCAACTCGGGCGTGTTCATCCGGGTCGGTGATTTGAAGGACCCGGTGATGACCGGAATCGAGATCGCCCTGGACGACACCCAGGGGCACGGACTGCACGACACCGGGGCCTTCTACGATCTCGTGGCACCTCGGCGCAACGCGCAGAAGCCCGCGGGAGAATGGAACCACATGACCATCACCGCGAAAGGCCCCAACGTCGAGGTGATCCTCAACGGTGAGTCCGTCTCCGCGATCGACCTGGACCAGTGGGGAGAGCCAGGCAAACGCCCCGACGGCTCCAACCACAAGTTCAAGGGAGTGACGGTGAAGAACTTGCCCCGAACCGGTTACTTCGGGTTTCAGGACCACGGTCAAGACTGCTGGTTCAAGAACGTCAAGATCAAGGTGCTGGACTAACCACCCACCCACCCAACGAGTGCGAGGCGGCGCGCCAGTCGACGCGCCGCCTCGGGATGGATGCCTCGCTCCACGCGGATCGGTCACCAGTCGTCGCCAGAGCCTCCGCCACCCCAGTCTCCGCCTCCGCCGCCCCAGTCCCCGCCGTCTCCACCACCCCCCCAGTCTCCACCGGAGCCGGCGGTGGAGGACCAATCGTCCCCGAGGGAGCCGCTGTCGTCGTAGCCGCCGTGGAGGTGATCGGTGTAACGGCGGGGAGCGGGGTTGAACTGGTTGTAGATCCAATTGCCCGCGATCGCGCCGCCGAGGCCGCCGAGCAGGCCCGAGAAGAACCCGCCACCGCCCCGGGTCACGGGTCCACCCATCATGTCCGAGGGGCCAGCGAAGCCGCGTTGACCCCCACCGCCAAGGTGGGTTCCCAGCATTCGGAAGAGGAAGACTCCCGCGAACACGAGCGCGCCCAGGGCCAGGAGCGACCCCAGGCCGAATCCGGTTTGGGGGTTCCCCACCGGGATCGGTCGAGGCTCGGCGGGGGCCGTCGCGACGGCCGGGTCCTCGAACTCGCGACCGATGGTTTGAACCCCTGAAAGGAGGGCCGCGTCGAAGTCTCGCGACTTCAGTCCGCCCTCGATGAAGGCCTGCTTGATCGACCGGGCGGGGCCGCCGTTGAGCGCTGGGAACCGTCGGGACGCTTCCACCCAGATCTTCTCTTCTCGTTTGGCGATCAGGATGTAAAGCCCCCGCGCTCCCGCGCGTCGGGCGTGGTCGGCCAGGACGTCATTGATCCGCGCGCCCTGGAGCGAGTCGACCGTTTCGACGGTGACGGGAATCCGCGACGCGCGTTCGATTCGAGCGAGTTCCCGTTCGGCCTTCTCGACGGCCTCTCGGCTGAAAAGACCCGCGGGGTCGAGGATGGTGGCCGCGTCGACCTGGGCGGGCGAGAGGATCGTCGCGAAGGCCAGCGGTAGGGCCAGTATCCAACGGTTTATTCTCACGTCAACACCCACCTTCCCACTTCGTGATCGGAACTCCGAGGACGCGACCGGGCGCGAGTCGCCTGGAGCGTCCCTTGTCTCCACCATAGTATTCGCCAGATTCGACGAAATGTTCACGGGGGCGGGCTGGGGTGCCCCGCGACTCGGTCAGGGGAGTCGGCCCAGGCTCAGGAGAGCGCGACGTCGGCGAATCGAGTCACGGCCACGATCTCGTCACGGCGGACGAGGACCCGCGCGCGGTTGCGCCGAATGCCCAGGCGGACCGAGTCGTAGACGTAGACCTCGCGGGTGGCGACGCTGTCCCGGAAGTCGTGGAGGTCGGCGTCCTGGAGGACGAGGAACTCGCGATCATGGCCGACGAGTTTTCCCAGACAGACGTAGGTCGACAGAAAGTCGACGACCACGACCTGTCCAAGAAGTTCGTCGAGCAACGGGGGCAGGTCTTCGGACGGGATCATGAGTGGAGGTCGAGCGTTTTGAGTCGGAATCGTGGGTGGCGTCACGCGGCGAAACGGGCCGCTGGTTCCCCTTGACGGATTTTACCGATCGGGCTAGGTTCCGGCCACCATGTCACCTAAAAACCCCCGTCTGACCGTCGGCCTGACCGCGTTGGGGATGTTTGGCGCCGCGGCACTTCTTGCCGCGGGGGCGAGCGATCCCACCGCGCCGACCGGCCAGCCCCCGGTGGCCGAATCGGCACCGGAGGCCGCACCGACCACGGTGCTCCTGCTGTTCAACGGCCGCCTGATCCAGGGACAGGGGCCGATCACCCGAGAGGGTGACCAGTACGTCCTCCGCCAGCGCGGAGGGGTGATCCGGTTTCATGAGAATCAGGTCGAGGCGGCGTTCGGCTCGATCGCCGAGCTGTACCGCTACAAGTCCGAACAGATCCCCGATCGCGACCCCGACGAACGCCTCAAGCTGGCGCGTTGGTGCCTCACCCACAAGCTCAAGGACGAGGCCAGGGCCCAGCTCGACGCCGTCGTGGCGATGAGCCCGGATTCGCGAGAGGCCAGCGCCATGCTCGCGTCGCTCAACGCCGAGGCGGCTCGCCTGGCCATCGCGCCCCGGGTCGACCCCGGCGTCGTCCAGACCAGTGGCGAGGCCGCGACGATGGCCCAGGACGCCGACACCCCGGCCGAGCTGGACTCCACCCTCCTGCGGAGGGCGCGCAAGGAGCTGGGGGTCACGGGACTTCCGGTCATCTTCGACCTTCCCCAGGCCCTGGCCGTCAAGAGGGCCGACCAGTTCGCCAGGGTCGTGCATCCAGTCCTTCAGGCGTCGTGCGTACGTTGCCATAACGAGAAGCACGAAGGGAGCTTCCGGCTCATCCAGGTCAAGAGCCGGCGCGACTGGTCCCCCGTCGTGTTTCGGGCCAATCTCGACGCGACGCTTCAGTACGTCGACCCCGAGAACCCGAGCATGAGCCAGTTGCTCTCGACGTCGCTGCTGCCACACGGGAAGGGCCCCGATCCTCGGCCGATCTTCCGAGGTTCGAACGATCCCCGATTCCAGATCCTCTCAGCCTGGGTGAATAGCCTCCGGAGCGATCCGAAGTCCGACGCCGTCCACGCCACCCGGTTCGGAGCGGGGCGAGAGTCGTCGGGGGGTGGCTTC
>JBFWRA010000704.1:0-3663 GCA_050249155.1 Isosphaeraceae bacterium
GCTGGGATGTTCAACAGTCGCCCGAAGGTGGAGTGACCCCATTTCCTTCCGTTTCGCGTAACTCGGCCCCACTCCACGCTCACGAGCCTTATGAACCCCCAGACCTCGCTCTGGGGGTTTTTTCGTCGCTTCGCAGGCGTGATCTCAATCGTGGGACCATCGCGGGTCAGGCGTCATTTAGTCCCCGAGACGGGTCGTGTTCTCGGACGCTCGGCCAGACCTTCAACGCGGGGAAGACCGAGGCGATCCGTTCCGCCAGGTCCTCAACGCCTGGCCGCTCGGTCGCGTGATGCCCCGCGACCACCATCCCGATCCCGAACGCCTCGGCCTCCAGCGCCCGATGGTAGCGCGCTTCCCCGGTGACCAGCACGTCGGCCTTCGCCTTTCTCGCGTCGGTCAAGAAGTCATCCCCCGCGCCACAGACGATCGCCACGCGCCTCACCGGCCGATTCGCCTCCCCCACGTACTGAAGGCTCGGCGCGGAGAGCACCCGGGACACGTCTCGGGCGAAGCGGGCCAGGGTGGTGACCTCGGGTAGTTCGCCGACCCTTCCCGATCCCGGCCCCGCCGGCGGTTCGTGAAGCGGGTAGACGTCGATCGCGGGCTCCTCGTAGGAGTGGGCCGCGCGGATCGCCTGAAGAACCCCGCTGAGTCGATCGGCCGGGCAAATCACTTCCACGCGATCCTCGCGGACCGTTTCACGACGCCCCGCTTGCCCGATCGTTGGGTTCGTTCCGTCGCCGCCGAAGTACGTGCCGATCCCCGGGATCGTGAAGGAGCACTCCCGATACGCTCCGATCCGACCGGCGCCGCTTGCGAAGGCTGCCGAGAGGACGGTCTCCTGGATCTCCTCGGGAGTGAAGACCACCACCTTGAACGCCCCCGAAGGCGGGGTTGGGCGCAGAGGACCCACGTCCACCAGTCCGAACCGGCGGGCGAGTCCGTCGTTGATGCCCCCCTCGGTGTTGTCGAACGCCGTGTGAGGGCTCAGGATCGCGACGCCCGACCGCGCCAGTGACCAGAGAAAGCCGTCGACCGGGGCGCTCGCCACGACCTTCTTGACTCCACGAAACAGAACCGGGTGGTGACTGACGATCAACTCCGCGCCGGCCTCGATCGCCTCGGCGGCGGTCTCGGCCGTGACGGTCAGGCAGGTCATGACCTGGGAGACCGGCGCGTCGGGGTCTCCCCAGAGCAGGCCCACGTTGTCCCAGGACTCCGCCAGGGTCGGCGGGGCGAACTGGTCCAGCCACTGCCAGAGGTCTCGGACGTTGGTCATTTCGCGTTCCCCTGGGTCGTCACCCAGTCTCGCACGGCGATCGCGAGAGTTCGCGTCCAGTGCCCCGGTGCCGACCAGTCGATGGGCTCGAACTTCCCCTCGGCGTCGTGCAGCCGGGCGACGGGTATCACGCCACGGACGGAGTTGGTCAGGAAGAGTTCGTCGGCGTCCAGCAAGCTGGTCAGCGGGACGATCCGTTCGATCGCGACCTCGAGCGGGAATTCGGCGGCGCGTTCGAGAACGAGCCGTCGCATGACGCCGGGCACCAGGGGACCAGAGGCGGCGGGCGTCGTGAGCCTCCCGTCCTGGACCGCGAAGAGGTTCGTCCGGCTCCCTTCCCAGACGACCCTGGCCCCGATCGGTCCGCTCACGCCCAGCGTCTCGTCGAAGCCGAGATTCTGGGCCCGCTCGAACGCCAGGCGACGTCCCCAGTAGTTCAGCGACTTGAAACGGGCCAAGGGGTCCTCGGGGAGAACCTTCCAGGAGCCGAGGTCCACGATCGCGCCTTCGCGACGAAGCGGCGGGGGCAAGGGCGAGGCATACATCCATGTATGCATTCTATTCGATGCGTTCAGGCCGCCTGACGTCGTGACCCGAAGCAGGAAGTCCCCCTCTTCCCCACGCGCGTCGAGGAGCGACTCGACGTCGGCCTGGGTCGGAAGCGCGGCGGGGTCCAGGGGCAGCCCAAGCTCCTTGGCGGCGCGGGAAAGCCGCTCCATGTGTCGATCCAGCAGGGGGGCTTTTCGATCCCAGGTCCGCAAGGTCTCAAAAAGCCCCAGACCGTGCTCGAAGGTCCGATCCAGGACGCTCACCCTGAGTTCGTCGCTGGAAACGACCTTGCCGCCGATCCAGATCATCGCGGACCCTCTCGACTATTCGGATCGTTCGATGACTTCGCGAAGCCCTCGCCCTTTATGGAGTGTCTCATGGTACTCGGACAGAGGGTCCGAGTCAGCGACGATCCCGCCGCCAACCTGGAAGGAGACCCGGTCCCCTTCCACGAGCATCGTCCGAATCGCGATGTTGAAGGCGCTCGCGCCTCCCTGGCTGAAGTAGCCGATCGCTCCGGTGTAGAGCCCCCGGCGGGTCGGTTCGAGTTCGTCGATGATCTCCATCGCCCGGATCTTGGGCGCACCCGTGATCGATCCACCCGGGAAAACCGCCCGGACCACGTCGACCGGCCCCACCGCCGGCCAGAGCGCGCCCTCGACGGTCGCCACCAGGTGATGCACCTGCGCGAAGGACTCCACCGCCAACGCCTCGACGACCTTGACCGTCCCGTACCGGCAAACCCGGCCCAGGTCGTTGCGTTCGAGATCGACGATCATGGTGAGCTCCGAGCGGTCCTTGGGGCTGGCCGCCAACTCCCGGACCAGCCGGGCGTCCTCCTCGGAAGTCGCGCCGCGGGGCCGGGTCCCCTTGATGGGCCGGGTGACGATCCGCTCCCCACGCGTCTGATAAAACCACTCGGGACTGGCCGAGACGACCGCGAGGTCGTCCCATGCCAGGAACGCCGAGAAGGGCGCGGGGCTGCGACGCCTCAGCCGGTGGTAGAGGTCCAACGGCACGGGACGACCGAAAGAGTCAAAACGTTGAGAGATATTGACCTGAAAGACGTCGCCGGCCTCGATATACTGAAGTGACCGTCGCACCGCGGCGGTGTAGCCCTCGGGGGTGAAGGCGCTTCGGGTGGGGCCGAGCGACGAGGGCGCTGGCGATCGCGGCGGACTGGCGAGTGCCGACCGCCATTCCCGGGCGCGTCGCCGGGTGGCCAGGTCTCCCTCGCCGAGCAGGTCGAACGCCCAGAGGTCGACGGCCCCCGACTGGTGGTCGACGATGACCGCCGTGTCGTAAAGCGCAAGCCGGAGGTCGGGGAGCCGTGAGTCTCGCGGGGCTTTGCGAGGCAGGCGTTCGATCAGGGGAGCGAGGTCGTAGCCGAGGTAGCCGATCAACCCTCCCTGAAACGGCGGCCGATCCTCGTCGGGTTCCGCCCTTCCCGTCAGTCCGAACCGATCGAGTTCCGCCGCGAGCGTGGGCCAGACCGGCCCGGTCGTCAAGACGGACCCCCCCTCGGCGTCGCGGACCGTCGCGTGATCGCCGATCGCCTCGATCACGCGCCTCGGCCTGGCGGCGAGGATGCTCCAGCGCCCCGCGGGCCCGAAGCCTGGGCCGCTTTCCAGCAGCGCGGGACACGGCCACGAGCCGATCAGGAGGGAGAGTCGGTCAGGAGCGAGGTCGAGGGGCTGTCGAAGCGCGGTCGCCAAGGAATCCTCGGCAGGGGATGGGATCGTTGGGCGTGGAGTCGACGACCGGCGCGGAGGCGTTCCGGTTCCCCCCTATTATACCCGAGAGCGACCAGGTGGTTGAAGGGCAATCCAAGGCTC
>JBFWRA010000705.1:0-3661 GCA_050249155.1 Isosphaeraceae bacterium
GAAAACGCTTGACTCGCACGCACAGCCTAGTTAGAACCATCCTTGATTGATCGCTTTCGGATCGGCTTGTTTGAATCGGATCGTCGTTTGATCCACGCTGGGTGAAGGTCGGCTCCGTCGCCGTCGAATCCATTCCAGTCGTTTACCCTCGCGAAAGCCGATGCGACAAGACAGGGAAGACATTATGAATGCGGGCTGGATCCTTATGGATTGGATCGCGCGAGGCCGCCCCAGCGCGGTCGTTCGCGCCTTGGCGTTCTCCGTGGTTCTGAGTTTCGTTCCCTCGGTGCGAGGGCAGTTGATTCTCAACGGGAGTTTCGAGAACACAGGCTCCCAGACCAGCAGTTTCGCGATCAAGGATCCGAACGGATTGGGAGACGCCGTCCTGCCGAACTGGACGATCGGTCCCTATCCCAACGTCAACAACCTGCTCAACGCCCTCATGTACGCGGGTGAGACGACCGGTTTGGCGGGCCCCAACAACGTCGGACCCGGAGGCCCCGACAATCCCAGCGGCCAGTGGAAGTTCTACACCCACCCCGGCCCCAGCCCGGACGGTGGGAACTTCGTCGGAGTCGACGGCGACTCGACGATCGCCTCCCCCCTCATGCAATCGGTCAGCGGCCTCACCGTGGGAAGTCAGTACACCCTGAGCTTCTATCAGGCGGCCGCCCAGCAAGAGGGCTTCTCCGGCGCGACCACGGAGAAATGGCAGGTCACCTTCGGATCGGAGAGTTATGATTCCACGCTGATGAACACGCCGAACCACGGGACCGTCGGATGGAACGCCCAGTCGATGGTCTTCACGGCGACGGCGACGACTCAGACGCTCTCCTTTCTGGCGATCGGAACCCCGAACGGATTGCCTCCGTTCGTGCTTCTGGACGGAGTCAGTCTGACGCCGCTGAACGCGGTCCCGGAACCGTCGCAACTCATCTCGGCGACCGGGCTGATCGGCTTGATCGCCCTCGGGGCGATCCGAAGGAAGCTCGGGCGAGGCCGGTCCAACCGGACCTGATCGGTCAACCTCGCTCGTCGAACCAGAACGCGGCCGGGCGGAGTTCGCTCCACCCGGCCGCGAGTCCCCGCGCGGAGAAGGTTGACGTTCCAGGACGTGACGAGCCTTACAAGTCATGAATCGGCATGTATCACCATTGTTGACGGAAATTCTCCACCTTTCCGTGTGGTTGACGGCCCTGGTCGCGATTCTCGTCCCTCTGGAACGACTCTTCGCCGTTCATCCCCAGAAGTTTTTTCGAAAGGGGATCGTCACTGATCTCGGTTACTTTTTTCTGAGCGGGTTGCTCCCCGCCCTGCTGCTGGGTCCGCCGATCGCCCTGCTGGCCTGGTCGGTGCGTGGCGTCGTGCCTGGCGAATTCCTGGAGGCGACCGCCGCGCTCCCGATCTGGGCGCGAACCCTCGCTGGACTCGTGGCGGGCGAGGCGGGTTATTACTGGGGCCACCGCTGGAGTCACGAAATCCCCTTCCTCTGGCGGTTCCATTCCATCCACCATAGCGCCGAGGAAATGGACTTTCTCGTTCATACGCGCGCTCACCCGTTCGACATGGCGTTCGGCCGGTTCTGTGGGCTCGTGCCGATCTACGTTCTCGGCCTGGGTGGACCGGCGAATCTGGAGGGCAGCGTGGTCCCCGTCGCCGTCACGTTGATCGGCACGTTCTGGGGGTTCTTCATCCACGCCAACCTGAAATGTCGATTCGGGCCAGCCGAATGGTTGCTTTCCACCCCCGCGTTCCACCACTGGCACCACACCAAAAGCGGCCCGGTCAACCGGAACTACGCCTCCACTCTTCCCTGGCTTGACTGGCTTTTCGGAACGCTCCACCTGCCGAACGAATGGCCAGAGGATTACGGCATCAAAACGGAGATGCCCGTCGCCCTCGTGGATCAACTAGTCCACCCCTTCTTTCCATCGGACCCGGAGCGGGTCGAATCACATGCGGCGGCGGAGACGACTCGGTCGATGGGGCCCAGCGCGGGTTGATCCGTCGATTGGGACGCGACGAGCGAGCGACCGGGGGTGCGACGGCGGGTTGCCGTTCTCAGAGCCTGGGATTAGACTTGACGCGAAAGCCCAGGCGCGTCGGATTCGGCGTGGCGTGCTTGACGCTTTTCTCCCTGGACTCACCGACCCCAGGGACGAGCGAACGGTCGGTCGTCAAGGCTCGCCTATGGAATTCGTCCTGGCTTCGGCGATTGTGTTCATCTTGATCGCGGTTCACGAGGCGGGCCATTTCGTCGCGGGTCTGGCAGCCGGGATACCCTCCTCGGCGATGAGGATTCGTCTGCTGACGTTTCCTCAGCACGTGGCGTTGCGCGATGGTCAGCGATGGATCTCGCCCGTTCGAGAAATCGAGCGCTACGTCGAGGTGAGCCGCCGCCACCTCGCGAGTCGCACCGCCGCCTTTCTCTGGGTCGCCGGAGGGCTCGTCGCGGAGACTGGATTCACCGCGGTCGGGTGTCTCCTGGCGCTGTGGCTGGGTTGGCGATCGGTCGCGTTCTGGATCGCCATGATCTCATTGTCCATGTATATGATTAATATATTCTTGATGGATCTCCCGCAGGCGTTGATCCGACGCAATGCCTGTGGAGACACGAGCGGGCTCTGGGTCATCTCCAGGCCGTCGGCCCTCGTCGTGACCCTCGCGATGCTGGCGATACGCGCGACGCTGGTCTGGAGCGTCCTCCGATGAGGGAAGCGAGGCGACCCGCCCTGAAAGGGCGAGAGACGTTGCGATCATCCTGGGACAAAAAATGAGACTCCTCGCCGATCTCCACCGCGAGACGACCCAAGAACTTTAGTTTGATAGGATTGGGTCGATTTTCGGGTGCCACGGGTTGTACTCAACCCGTGCCTCCTGGGCCGAACCGCGGCACACGGGTTGAGTACAACCCGTGGCACCCAAAAACCGGGTGGAGATCAGCGAGAAGTTTCGTCTTTCCCTCTCCTGATCCACCGTGAACGCCACCGCGCGCACCTGTCGGGCCGCCTTCTCAAAGAACGCCCGGAGTTCCAGAAAGTTTTCCCAGGTATACCCGAAGTCGTCCTCCGAGAGGTCGCCGTCATACGACCCGGGATCGATGGCGAAATAGGCCCGGCGCATCACATCCTCGTCGATCTCTCGGATCGCCTCCGCGACTTCCTTGACTTCCTCGGAGCCGAGCAGGTTCACGACGTAATCGTCGCCCGAGTGGCGGTTGGCCGCGCCGAGGACGCACTTGTGTAACGGCGAGGGGCCGTACTCCAGCGTACCGTCGGTCAGGCAACGGTGAATGGCGTCCCAGGCCTTGTCCGTCTCCACAAGCCAGTCCCGATCCCAACGATCCTCGATTTCCTCGATCAACGCCATCAACGCCTCGTCATCCTTGGCGGCTTCGAGGTCGGCCAACTCCTCGGGAGACAGGGCGAAGTGAACACCTCGGCAACCCATGATTCAACCCTCATGACATGGGGAAGTCTGTACAGGTCGTTCCATATCAGGGAAATCGATCACGTCCTCGACCAGATGGTTCCCCTCCGCCGACGGCTGGGATTGCCAGGCGCGCCGACTCGGCTACAATCGCCCCGCGTCGGGGTTCGGTCGGTTCGGTGAGGACGTCGGGCATGTCGTCACGTCGGTCACGAACGAGGCGGAGGATCGT
>JBFWRA010000706.1:0-3654 GCA_050249155.1 Isosphaeraceae bacterium
GTACGTTTGATCTCTAGGGCTAAAACGTTCACTAGGCGGAGCGTTTGACGACAAGGACCGGGCGGGCCTGGATGTTCAAGTTCCTGCATGCCGCGGATATCCATCTGGACAGTCCCATGCTCGGACTGGACCGCTACGAGGGTGCGCCGGCGAGCGAGTGCCGCGAGGCGGGGCGTCGGGCCCTGGAGAACCTCGTCGGGCTGGCGATCGACGAACGGGTGGCCTTCGTCCTCATCGTGGGGGATCTCTATGACGGAGACTGGCCGGACTACAACACCGGGCTCTTCTTCAGCGCCCAGATGGCCAGGCTTCGCGACGAGGGGATCGAGGTCTACCTGATCCGTGGCAATCACGACGCCGCCAACCGGATGACGAAGGACTTGCGGCCCTTGAGCAATGTGAAGTTTCTGTCCGATCGCCGGCCAGAGTCGATCGTGCTGGACGACCTGGACGTGGCGATCCACGGGCAGAGCTATCCTCAAAGCGCGGTGACGGAGAACCTGGCCCAGTCCTACCCCGAACGCGTGCCTGGCCGTTTCAATATCGGACTATTGCACACCGGGGTCGAGGGGCGCGAGGGGCACGCGCGGTACGCCCCTTGCGTGTTAAACGACCTGCGACGCCACGACTACGATTACTGGGCCCTGGGGCACATTCACAAGCGTGAGACGCTGATCGCGGCCGACCCCGTGGTCGCGTTTCCAGGCAATCTTCAGGGTCGGAACGTTCGGGAGTCGGGGCCGAAGGGATGCCTGCTCGTCACGGTGGACGACGCGGGGCGGGTGACGGTCGAGAATCGCTGGCTGGACGTCCTGCGCTGGGGGGTTTGCCGGGTGGACGCCTCGGGAGCCAGGGACGGGGACGACCTGCTCGCCCGGTTTCGGGAACGGCTTGGCCTGATGCTGCCAGAGTGTGACGATCGGCTCCTGGCGCTCCGGGTGGAGTTCCACGGGGCCTGCCCGGCGCACGGGGAGACGTCGTCGAACTGGCCGTACTGGTCCAACGAGCTGCGACAGACGGCCACGGACGCCGGCTCGGGCCGGGTCTGGGTCGAGAAGGTCGTGGCCAGGACCGCCTCGCCGCCGGTGCCGATCGACCCCGAGGACGACGGGCCTCGCGCGGAACTCGCCGCGTTGCTCGCCGAGCTACGAAACGAACCCAACCGCCTCAGGGCGATGTTCGACCGGGAACTCGTGGACGTCCGGAAGAAGGCCCCCTGGCTGCTGGAAGAGTTGGAGACCCCGGAACGACTCCGCGACCTGCTCGAGCAGGTGGAGCCCCTCTTGCTCGGTCGGCTCGACGGGGTCTCGGGATCGGTCCCCCCTTGAACCGGTCCGGAGGCGCGTGAGGTCGGGACCCATTCTCATCTCAAATCCACAAGGAGGCGGAGCGATGTCCGTGAGCCCCGTGCCCGCGGGTTACCACACGGTCACCCCTTACCTGGTCGTCCCCGGCGTGGCTGGGGTCGTCCGTTTCCTGATCGAAGCGTTCGGGGCCGAGCTGGCGTCTCCCATGGCGACCCGGCCCGATGGCACGGTCATGCACGCCGACGTGAAGCTCGGTGACTCCCATGTGATGCTGGGTGAGCCGACGCCCGGCTTCGACGCGATGCCCGCCATGGTGCATCTGTATGTGCCGAACGTCGATGAGCGCTACGCGGCCGCCCTTCGGGCCGGGGCCGTGAGCGTCTCGGAACCCACCAACCATTTTTATGGTGATCGAAGCGGCGGAGTGAGGGACGCCAGCGGAAACGTCTGGTGGATCTCGACGCGCGTTGAGGACGTGTCCCCCGAGGAGATCGCCAGGCGAGCGGCGGCCGAGCGACCCGCCCCGGGCGATTGAGGAACCGCGCCGGCCAGCCAGACCCACAAGCCCAGACGACTGAGTCTCCCATGCGCATTGATCGCCTTGACCTGACCGCCTTCGGCCCGTTCACGGAGGTCTCGCTGGACCTCTCGGCCGGTACGCGGGGTCTTCACCTCGTGTTCGGGCCGAACGAGGCGGGGAAGTCGTCGGCGGTCCGGGCGATCACGCAATTCTTTCAAGGGATCCCTCACCAGTCGGCCGACGACTTCGTGCATAAGTACGACAAGATTCGAATCGGGGCCGCGCTGCGGGGTCGTGAGGGCGACGTCGTCGAACTGGTACGCCGCAAAGGAGTGAAGAACACCCTTTTGAGCGTCGACGGCGCTCCGCTGAGCGATGGGGCGCTGACGAGGCTGCTCGGAGGGACGCCGCCTGAGGATTTCATCCGTCGATTCGTGATCGACCACGAGGAACTGGTGGCTGGCGGGCGCGACCTGGTCGCCGGGCGTGGCGACCTGGGCCGCGCCCTCTTCGCCGCGGGGGGCGGCGGGCTGGCCCGGGTCGGCGGAGTGCAAAAGGAACTGGAGAAGGAGGCCGAGGGCCTCTTCCTGCCCCGAGGGTCGAAGCCCTCGATCAACGCCGATCTCACAGGGCTGGAATCGCTTCGCAAGGAGCTTCGAGACAAGGCGCTTCCCAGCTCCGATTGGGTCCGGCACGACGCGGCCCTGCGCGAGGCCCACGCGCGTCGGGAGGCGATCGAGCGCGAACGCGAGGAGACCGAGCGCGAACGGAACCGACTTCTTCGACTGGCGGAGGCCGTCGAGCCGGTCGCCCACCGCCGCGAGGTGCTTGACGCCCTGGCGGGGCTGGCGGGTGTTCCCCGACTTTCCCGCGACTTCAGCTTTCGGTTGAGGGACGCCCGCTCACGACTCCCCTCGACCGAGCGCGCCGCCGAGGCCGCCCGACGTCGGTTGAAGGAACTCGCGATCGAGCGCGACCGTCTGGACGTGCCCGAGGCGCTGCTGGACCAGTCCGAGGCGATCGAATCCCTCCACAGCAGGCTGGCTCGCGTCGGTCAGGCCGAGTCCGATCGTCATCGACTGGAGGCCGAGCGCGTTCGCCTGGCCAGCGAGATTCGCGAGGCCCTTCGCGACCTGGGCCGAGACCCCGCGCTCGCCACCGACGTCCTGGCGGGCGAGGAGGACGGCCCGCTCGCCCCGCTTCGAGTCTCGAAGATCGACCGAGCCAGTCTGGACGACCTGGTCGCCCGGTGCGAGTCGGTCCCGCGGGCTCTCGCCGCGGCCCGGAAGGATCTGGACGATCTGTCGGGCCGTCGCGAAGGGGTTGAGGCTCGGCTCCTGGCGATGGGCCCGGAGCGCGACCCCTCGCCTTTGAAACAGCGGATCAAGGAGTCCCGCCAGGCCGGCGACCTCGACGGCGCGATCCAGCAGGCGCGCGAGGCGCTGGAGCGAGACGAGGCCAGGGCCCTCGCCTCGATCGCCGCGCTGGAGTACTGGTCAGGCCCGATCGAGGCGGCCGAGACCCTCGCGGTGCCCTCGGTCGAGGTCGTCGAGGACTTCCAGGCGAACTTCGAGTCGATCGACCGCGAGGCCGAGGATCTGGGACGGCGGCGAGAGGAAGCCGAGGCCGCCGACCGCCTGGCCGGTTCCGAACTGGAACGGCTGCGGCTCGAAGGCGACGTGCCCACCGAGGAGGGACTCTCCACCGCTCGCGGTCGTCGGGACGACGTCTGGCGCCACCTGCGCGCCGCCTGGGACGACGCCCTGGCCGACACGTTCGAGGACCAGTCGCGCGCCGCCGACGAGGCCGCCGACCGACTCCGCCGCG
>JBFWRA010000707.1:0-3651 GCA_050249155.1 Isosphaeraceae bacterium
CGAGGTGAGCTGCTCGTCGACGTCGGCGTCGGTGACCTCGGCGGCGTCCACCACGACCTCGATGGAGTCGTAGGCCGGCAGGTCGAACTCGGGGACGACGTCCATCTCGGCGGTGAAGGCGAGGGGCTGGGAGTCCTCGTAGGTCTGGACGTCGACCTCGGGACGGCCGAGGGGGCGGATGTCGTTCTCGCGCAGGGCGGCGTCGAGGCTCGAGCCGATGACGTCGTTGGCGGCCTCGTCGAGGACGGCCGCCCGGCCGATCCGCTGGTCGATGACGCGGTTGGGGACCTTGCCCTTGCGGAAGCCCGGCACCGAGATCTGCGCGGCGATGCGCTTGTAGGCGGCGTCGAGCGAGGGCGTGATCTCCTCGAACGGCACCTCGACGGTGAGCTTCACCCGGGTGGGCGAGAGGGTCTCGACGGCGCTCTTCACGTGGATCGGTGCTCCTGGGTCGGGGTTCGTGGTGGTGCTCGTGGGCTGGCCGCCGCACGGGATGCGGAGGCGGCGCCGGGTCCTGCTGGTGCAGACGGGCCGGGGCCCGTGCGGTCGGGGCGGGGAGACTCGAACTCCCGATCTCCTGCCCCCAAAGCAGGCGCGCTCGCCACTACGCTACGCCCCGCGGCGCCGCGCCGATCCTACGGGACTCCGCGCGTCCGGCCGACCGGCGTCCGGCGTCCCGCGGCGGCCGTGGGATCATGGCCGTCGGCGTCGGCGTCGGCGACGGCGCCACGCGGGTGTAGCTCAATGGCAGAGCCCCAGCCTTCCAAGCTGGTCATGCGGGTTCGATTCCCGTCACCCGCTCCACCGTGGACAACCCCTGACCTGGGGATTCTCCCTAGCATAGGCCGAGTTCTGTGCCGGTCAGGGCCGACTTGAGCCGCTTCGTTGTTCCACGTACTTCCACGCGGCACCCACGGCAGTTCGAGCGAGCTCTGTTACGGCAACGATGCCCGGAGGTACCAGCGCATCGGCCACGGACGAATCGTGGCTGGAGGCTACCGCGGTCATCGAGGAGACGACCGCGCCGACGGTTAGCCCTTCGACGGTGCCGCCGAGGGCGAAGGGGCGACCTCGCGGCCGCTGGGGGCTGATGGCGTCGGACTGGTCGGACTGGAGGGAGTGCCGGCTGCCGCCACACCGAGGTAGGCGCCTTCGTCGTTGGCGTGGATGGTCTGACTGGCGCTCGGCAGCGGCGCGACTTTCCAGGTTCTGCACCAGAGCTCCGTTGAGCGCCGGGGCGGCGGGGCCGCGAACGACGTTGCCGCCGTCGACGCAGACACCGCGGGCGGGGTAGGCGTTGATGATGGGCTGTCCCGACGCGCTGAGGTAGGGCACGGCGACGGGGTACTGTGTCCTCCTGCAAGCACGTGAGGGCCAGCGACTCGTTGCCCGACACCGTGAGCGGGTTGCCGTCCTGGTCGAACAGCGTGACCGGGGCCGGATCCCCTTCTGGTCCGAAGGCCTGGATCCCCATCACGGACGACCCGACGAGGCTGAGGCCCGCAGGCGGGAGGTACGCCGCGTCTTGCTCGTATGGCGGCCCGAAGCCCACGACCAGAGCAGCATCGCTCCGACCAGCAGAGTGAAGGCGTTCATCCCCCTCAGCGGGTTCGTCAGGATGTCGTCGAGGACGTCCCTGACCAGCGGCGTTGAGCTCAACGCCCGGAACCTTCGGGTATGCCGTGTTTCCCGCCCGCTTGGCGTGGTCCTGAAGAGCTCGACCCGCCTCCGTGAAGTCAGTTCCTGTCGAGCTGCGCCCCTTGGGCGTACAACTCGTCCAGCGTCAGAGGCATCGATTCTGCGGCAACACAGGTAGCCACCACGAAACCGGGCCGCGGGACGGCCTTCACTGGCCGGTGACCTGCGGCGATGTCCGTCGAGTACCCGACAGTGTTGATCATGACCGGAGTCGAAGATTCGACGCCTGTTGCGGCCGCGGCTGGCACTGTGCCGAACGCGGTGACCGCCGCCGCGACCAGCCCCAGCAGCCCCGCCAGCGGTTGGAAAGGGGTGGCAGCTGGCTCACGTACCCGACCCTCCCCGTTGGCTTCGGCCCACCAGAGTTTGGCTCGGTAGCCGCAGGGCCCACGGGTCGACATCCGAGTCAGCGAGCACTTCGAGTCGCAACTCGCCCGTGAGGCTGAAGGCAGGATCCTCACGATCCCCTCGATTCGGGGTCCAACGTTGGTGATCTCGTGCCCGACTAGGTCCCAGGACGAATCCTCCATCAACGTCGTCCCACGCGGAAACGACTGACGTGCCACCGACCAGCCGCCACGGACAGGCGAGTGAGAGCGACCAGCCGTCCCCTCCGAGCGTCAGAACCGGATCGGTGAACTCCACCCAATCGATCTTGAGCGGCAAATGGGGCAGCAGCGCCGAGATCAACTCCTCGATCATGGTCCGAGCTCCGCGTGCGTCCTGGCGCGGACGTACTCCAAACCGCTCCGCCGCAGTCAGCCCCGGCGGCGGCTGTACGGGCTTACCCGTGAACGGACTGATCGGTCCGCCGTTCGAGTTCGTAAAGGACGCCCGCAGTGGCGCCTGCCCGGACGGCTCCATGACTCGCACGAGACTGCCATCGCGGGAAGGGTATTCCGTTCCCGCCGATCCAGTGGGACGGGCGACCAAGCCGGCGTCCTCGAAGCCTTGGACCAATCGGCTTCTGCTCGTCGAGACCACGACGCCGTCCGCACTCGCGACGAAGTCAGCTCCCGTGTTTGCGGCAACACCGGTAGCCACCACGATCGCAGGTTGTGGGACGGTCTTCCGTAACCGCTGAGCTGCACCGATGTCCGTCGAGACCCCGATGGTGTTGGCCGAGCCGAAGGTTGAGGCCCCGACGCCGTTCTGGGCGGCAGCCGGGGCCGCCCCGATGACGACGGCGGCCAGGACGAGCAGGAGCCCGACGAGGGCGGCCAGGAGCCCGTGGAAGGTCCGGCGGCAGCCGGGGGCTCCGCTATCCAATTGCGTTAGTTCGGTTTCCGTTCAGGAAGTCGAGCAACTTCCAGAACGGCAACGCGAGCAGGGTCTCGGTTAGTGCCACCCCATAGTGGGATTGAACAATCTCAGTCAACTCGCCGGCTTCGAGGTACTCGAAGTCGTACCAAGTTGCTTCGTCACTTACGAATGGAATTAGCTCTGGATGGGTGACAGTGAAGAACTCGCTCGCCTCAGATGCTCGCCGATCCATCTTCCCGTGCTCGGCCCGGGATGGTTCCTGACTCATACGTCACTCCTCACGGGACCGGAACGAATCGGCCATTGGCAATCCCGTTGGTCACATTGCCGGCGGTGTTGAGCCCAGCCGAGATGATTCGCTCACCGCTGGGATCGAGAGTCACCCGAATGAATCCGCTCCCGTCGGGTCGCGGCATGAAGACGTTGACGTTTCCGCCATTCGCGGTATCTACATAGCGCGCTCCGCTCTTGAGCACCTCGCTCTCAATGCCTTCGCCATAGCGACTCGTCAGACTCGCGATCTTCGGCCCTGCGCCCTCCACCACGGGAAGTGCACCTTCTGCGGGTCTGTCAGATTCTTTGTGTATCTGGTTCTGGCTAGTTGAGGCCTAGGCGGTCGCCGTAGGTCATGGACAGGACGTTGAGGATGTTCTTCCAGCCGTTGATCTGGCCGGTGGGGTTGGGCCGGTT
>JBFWRA010000708.1:0-3651 GCA_050249155.1 Isosphaeraceae bacterium
ACGTACTCGCCGGTATTGCAGCTTCCCGCGATGCCGACCTGGCCGCAGAGCTGGTTGTGGCGGCCGATCTGTTTGTTGTGGCCGATCATGACCAGTTTGTCGATCTTCGTTCCCTCGCCGATCCGGGTCGCCTCGAACGTCGCGCGATCGTTCGCGCAGTTCGCGCCGACCTCGACGTCCGCCCCAATTTCGACACGTCCCAGATGAGGGATCTTGACGTGACGCCCCTCGGTGAGGCGGTAGCCGAATCCGTCTCCCCCGATGACCGTCCCGGAGTGGACCTCGACGCGATCCCCGAGAGTCACGTCATGGTAAAGCACGGCGTTGGGGTGGAGGACCACGTCCTTGCCGAGCTTGCAACCGTCGCTGACGACGGCCCCTGGATAAAGGGTGCAACCCTCGCCGATCTCGACGTGCTCGCCGACGAAGGCGAACGGGTAGATCGCCACGCCGGGGCCCACGTTGGCGGTCGGCGCGACGTACGCCTGGGGATGAATGCCAACCCATCGCGGTCGATCGACCGCTCCAAGGTGACGACGCACCGTGAGAAACGCGCCGATCGGGTCTTCGACCTCGATGACGGGGCGCTCGATCGCGACCGGAACACGTTTGAAATGGGGTCCCACGATCGCGGCGGACGCGGGAGAGGCCATGAGCGTCTTGGCGTAGCGATCGTTCTCGATAAAAGTGATGTCGCCGGGCCCGGCTTCACCGACAGGCCGCGCCGCATGGATCGGGACGCTGCCGTCACCCACGACGCGTCCTTTCACGAGGGTGGCAAGCTGTTGAACGGTCGTGGCCACGTGCGACGTCCTTTCTTCCCTGAAAGGAACCGAGCGGAAAGACCAGCATGGCCCTTGGATCAGCCAAGGGCGCCAGGGCCGAGCCGAGGACGGGATCTTGAGGTCACCCCTTCGAGAAACGACGACAGCGGTCGCGCGGGGATCGTAGTTCAAGTCGTCGCCGCCGGCAAGCCGAGTCCAGGTTCTCTGGATTGATCGGCAAGCCTGGCCGACTCTCACCAATCCAACTTCCCGACTGGCCAAGAATCGCGTGCGGCGGTTAGCGAAGCGCCAGCGCCTCGGCCAGCGTCAGGAGGTCCGGCACGGAGGGACCGACCGATCCGACCGTCCTGACGCGGTTCAGGAGCACGCTGCGAAATCCGGCGCGGCGGGGGCCCAGCACGTCGTTCTCGGGGTCGTCACCCACCCAGAGTCCCGCTTCGGGGGACGTCCCAAGTCCATGGATCACCGACTGATAGAACTCGGGGTGAGGTTTCCGACGTCCGACCTCCGAAGAAATCCAAAGACGGTCCGCCAGCGCCGAGACCTCGGGCAAGCCGCGGATGACCGTCCGGAGCCTCCCGTCGAAATTCGACGCGATCCGGAGGATAAGACGAGAGGCGTTGGCCCTTCTCAGAAACTCGGGAACGTCGGGGAAGCACCGCCAGGAGGACGGTCGGCCGAAGTGCTCCCAGAGGTCCGCGAAGCCTCGGTCCGGGTCGGGAAGCTCCGGAAGGACCTCGGCGACGATCCTTCGCCATCGGCGAACCTCGGTGGCCTCGTCGGTCGTCCAGGCCCCAAGCCCTTCCGAGGATTCGTCCTTTCGGAACGCCCGATGGAATCGTTCCCTCACCACGTCACGATCCAGCGCGATTCCTTGCCGATTCGCCGACGTGACGTACGCTTCCGATACCGAGGGGAAAGGCTCGATCAACGTGCCGACGGCGTCAAGCACCACACAGCGAAGACCGTTCCATGACGAATCCGAGTCCAGGTCCATGACGTGACGCCCCTGAGAATGTGCCTGGTTCGAGTCGAGCCGGATCGTTCGACTCACCGCGAAGTCCAGACCAACGGTCAATCAGGTCGCGGGGAGCGACCGAAGGGAAGTGAGCGATGCGAGATTCCCACTCACGAATCCTCCCACGGCCGTCGTCGCCGGCCTCGCGAACGATTCCCGAGGCCCAGGAACGCGCGATCGAACGCCGACAGGAATTGAACCGCCAGCACGAGGCGATGCGTGGGAACGTTCCTCCTCCCCACCTCGCGCGCCGCCGTCCACCGAGTTGAAGCCGACGCCGTCGAGGGCCGAACCTCCGCCCGCCGCGCCGGGGTCTCGCGGACGAGACCACCCGCCACCCCTTCCATGAATTGATCGAGCTAGGGATTCGGGACTCCTTGGTTGGGCCGCCCTGGTCGGACAAGGCCGGGGGTCACGTCGACGTCGAGCGCGGCCACCTGTCCCGCGGCGAGTTTTGGGAAGGCGATTCCCGCCATCGCCGCGTTGTCGGTACACAGATTGAGGGGAGGGATCACGACCTCGACCCCTTCCTCGACGGCGAGTTGGGCCAGGCGCTCCCGGAACCGCGCATTGGCCGCGACGCCTCCGCCAATCCCGACGAGGGTCAAGCCCGTCCGTCGAATGGCCTGGCGGGTCTTCCCCACCAGGACGTCGAACAGGGCCTCCTGAAAACTCGCCGCGAGGTCCGCGACCCGCTCGGCCGGAACGGGTTCGGACTCGGAATCCGGCCGAGCGTCCTGGCCGCGAAGCGCGTAGAGCACCGCCGTCTTCAAGCCCGAGAAGCTGAAGGCGAGTCGGTCGTCGTGCAGATAAGGCCGAGGGAGGCGGAACGCGGTGGGGTTTCCCGCACGCGCCGCGCGTTCCACACCGGGACCACCGGGGTATCCGAGGCCCAGCAAGCTGGCGACCTTGTCGAACGCCTCACCGGCGGCGTCATCGACGGTGCCTCCCAGAAACTCGACCGAAAGCGGCGAGTGGCAGGCGTAAAGGCTGGTATGTCCTCCCGAGACGACCAGCCCGAGGAACGGATAAAGATTCCGATCGGGGTGGGCGAGCTGGCAGGCGTAGAGATGCCCTTCCAGGTGGTCCACCGCCACCAGGGGAACGTCCAGCGCCAGGGCCAGCGCCTTCGCGGCGGTCAGGCCGACCACCAGGGCCCCGACCAGCCCAGGGCGAACGGCGACCGCGACCGCGCCAATCTGGTCGAGCCCGACCTTCGCCTGATCCAGCGCCTCCGATAGCACGGGAAGCAGTTGTCGAACATGAGCCCTGGAGGCGATCTCGGGCACGACGCCCCCGAACCGCTCGTGAAGCGCCACCTGGGACGCCACGACGCTCGACCTGACGGCGGGAACGGCCGTCCCAAGAGGCCAAGGGGCCTCCAGAACGGCCGCTCCGGTTTCGTCGCAGGTCGTCTCGATCGCGAGCAAGAACGTCCGACCGTCGGAGGGCCGGGCGGGACCGATCACTTCTTGGCCACGGTCTTGTCCAACTCTTCCAAAATCACGGCCAGCGCCTTGTCCCGGACCCGGTCGACGAACGGTCGGTCGGCCGCCGCCTCGGCGGTCTTGGCCTTGGCGTCGTCCGGCTGGGTCTCCGGTTTGGGCGTGGCGTCGTCCTTGGGCACCTCGGGTTTGACCTCGGGCTTGGGCTGGTCCTGTTCCTGTTCCTGTTCCTGTTCCTGTTCCTTGGCCGCGGGCGCTTCAACTTCCGCCTTGGCTTCCACCTTGGATCGTCGATTCGAGATCTGATCGCGGGTCCGTCGGCCCCTGGCGTACGCGAAGTACTGGGCGGGGGTCAGCTTGACCTCGAGCCCGTCGTCGGGAGAGACGCCCCACTCGTCAGATT
>JBFWRA010000709.1:0-3650 GCA_050249155.1 Isosphaeraceae bacterium
CGCTTCTTCGGGCCCTTCGCGAACGACCCTGGATGAATCCCCGCTGTTTCTGAATCCGCCCGTTCCCGCGGTTGGCGACGAGGTTCCGAACGCGCCGGCCAAAGCGCCGCCCCAGTCGGCACCGGCCAAGTCGTCCCCCGAGAACGCGCCGGCCCTCGCGCCTTCGGCTCAGATCGCATCCGAGCCGGCCCAGGTTTCCGAGCAACCGTCCGTTCCACCCGCTTCGACCGAGGAACCGCCCGCCGAGGCACCCGCTCATGACCCACCCGCTCCGACCATTCAAGCCGAGGGTGATCCCGCGAAATCTCCCTCCGGCGCGCCTGTGGAAGGTGGGCACCGCCTGCTCGGGCCGAGTCCGAATCTCTGGCCGGAGATCGTCTTGCCCGCCCCCTCGGAAGACGCGGACGCTCCGAGGATCGCGACGGCTCCCGCCGAAGGTGAGGCCATGCCAGCCGCCCCCGCGTCGGAGTTGCCCTCCGTGCTGGACGCGCCTCTGGAATACGCTCCCGCGCCCTCGGCCCCGGTGATCGAGGAGTCGGCCCAGGATCCGATCGCCCTGCCACCCGATCCGCTCCGGTTGCCATCGGTGCCCGAGTTGTCCAACGACCCGTCCGCCGGCGGCGTGGCCCCGCGACCCGATCCCGTTCCCGCGCCCGCTCCCGAGGCGTCGCGGGGAGGCGCGTCGAGTCCACCGATCGTGGCGGCTCCCCCGAAGGTCGATGCGACGGTCGCTCGGGCCTCCGCGGGTGTCGGACCGAAGCCAACCGCGCCCCCGCCCGTGACGGTGCTCCCGGCTCCCGTCGAGGAGCCAAGGCCTCTTCCGATCGATCCCGCCGATTTGCCCGTGGAGCTGCCCCCCCTCTCGGGACCGGAAGCATCCCTGATGAACCTGGATGGTCTTCGTCCCGGCATCCCGGACGCTCCCCCTCTGGAACTGCCCATTCGATCGATCGCGAGGTCGGACCGAACGGGCTCGACGATACCAGCGTCCGGCCGGACCATCCGAAGGGTCTCCTTCGAGCCCGCGGCCAGGTCGAACGACGAGCCGACGGCCGTCCGCATCCCGGTCCCCCCGCCGACTTCGCGAGCGGTCTTCGAGGCGGGGGCCCTCGCGGCCCGGGTGGGTGACGAGGTCATCACGGTCCTCGAATTGAAGAAGGCGGTTTCGCTTCGTCGCAAGGGGATGCCCGAGGGGCCACTGGACCCCGAGACGAGCTACGCCCTGGCGAAGACGGTGCTCAACGACCTGGTCGACCGAGCGATCGTGCTTCAGGAAGCCCGGCGGTTGATGAAGAATCCGAAACAGATCGAGCTCTTCCACGCCCAGGCGGACAAGATCTGGGCCGAGGAGGAACTTCCTCCGCTCCTGCGCCAGACCGCCTCCGCCAACGTCCACGAGTTGAAGCGCAAGATGGAGGAACGCGGAGAGTCGCTGGACGACCACCGCGAGGCGTTCCGCAAGGAATTCCTGTTCCGAGGGTTCATCGAGCACAAGGTCGGGCCGAGGCTCAAGGTCGAGCTGCCGGAAATGAGGCGCTATTACCTGGACCATCTGAGGGAATTCCATCGGCCCGCGCTGATCACCTGGCGGGAGATCGTGGTGGACAGGCCGGCTCAGGGCGAGGGCGAGCCCGCTCGTCGCAAGGTCAACGAGATCCTGGGTCGCCTCCTCCAGGGGGCCGACTTCGCGACCATCGCTCGCGACGAGAGCGACGGCCCGAACAGGTCGTCCGGTGGGGCCTGGCAGACCTCTCCCGGGAGCTACGTGGTGGCGGAGGTCAATCAGGCGCTCGACGTCCTGCCGATCGGCCAGATCAGCCGGGTGATCGAGACCCCGACGGCTTACCACGTCGTCCGGGTGGAGGCCCGGCGTCCCGCCGGCCCCTTGTCGTTCTCCGAGGCCCAGGATCAGATCCACCGCATCCTCCGTGGCGAGAAGATCCGCCGAGAGTCCGAGGCGTACCTCGCCCATTTGCGTGAGGAGGCCGTGGTCACGACGGTCTTCGACGCCCCCGAGGTCGTGCGCGCCTCGGCTGAACGACCTTCGCCGTCGCCTCGTTGAGGTCGTTGACCCCAAGTGGTCGGGTTGGTTAGCATGGATGGATCGGTTCGACTCGACACGATCCACCCTCGGGGCGTTTGCTCCCATGGCCACGGCGACCCCCCGAACGCTCGCGGTCGCTCCGACGGAATCCTCCGCCGAATCGCTCGGCGCTCCGCTGGACACGACCGTCCGCGTGATCACCCCTGAGCGGATCGTGTTCGAATATCCGCTGGCGGGCCCGTTCCGCAGAGCGTTCGCCTACCTGATCGACCTCCTCACGCTGATTGGCCTGGTGATCGTCGCGGCGGTCGTCTCGCTGATCCTGTCGCTGGGCTCGACCTGGGGCGTCGGCCTGTTGCTGGTGGCGTATTTCGGCCTGGTTTGGGGTTACGGGGCCCTTCTGGAGACGTTCCTGAACGGGCAGACCCTGGGCAAGCGCGCCGCCGGCATTCGCGTGGTCTCGGAACAGGGGGTTCCGATCACCGGCGCTCAGGCCGTGTTGCGGAACCTGGTGGGCGCGGTCGACGGGATGTTGCCCTTCGCGTACATGCCCGCGCTGTGCGCCATGATGCTCACCTCTCGGTTCCAGAGGCTCGGGGACCTGGCGGCCGGTACGATGGTGATCGTGGAGGAGCGGCAGCGGCGTTCCGGTGTGTTGCGAGTCAAGGAACCCGAGGTGGAAGCGCTGTTACCCTGGCTGCCGTTGCGAATCGCCGCGGGGCCGGAACTGGCCAGGGCCCTTTCGGATTACGTGAAGCGCCGGGAACGGTTCAACGCGGACGTCCGCGACGACATGGCCAAACATCTCGCCAGGCCGCTGCGCCGCAAGTTCGGGCTCCCGGAGGATTCCTCGTCCGACGCGGTGCTTTGCGCGGTGTATCATCGGGTGTTCCTGGGCGAATGACGTTGCCGAAAGGGGCAGGACCTTGAGGGTCGCCGATCGACTCGCCCAGCGTGAGGGCTCCTGGCGAGAGCTCGACCAGCTCTTGCTTCGGCTCGATGAGAAGCCGATGCGCCGGGCCGCCGCGGCCGACGTGCTTCGCCTGGGAGAGCTTTACCGGGCCGCCTGCGCCGACCTGATGCTGGCCGAGGCGCACGACCTGCCGCGCGACGTCGTCGCCTACCTGCACGGGCTGGTCGGTCGGGCCCACAACGCGGTCTATCGGGCCAAGGGGTTCCGGTTCAGCGACTGGGGGTCCGCCCTGTTCGACGTCGTGCCCCGGCGGCTTCGGACCGACCCCGCGTTGCGGATCGCGATGCTGGCCTTCTGGGGAAGCTTCTTGATTTGCGCGTTCCTGGCCGCCGGTCGGCCAGGGTTCTCCACCCGGGTGATCGGCGAGGCGTTCGTCGAGCAGATGGAGGAGATGTACTCCCAGCCGATCGACGAGGCCCGCGAAAGTGGGAGCCGAAACGACACGTTGATGGCCGGGTTTTACATCCAGCACAACACGTCGATCGGTCTTCAATGCTTCGCCTGGGGATTGTTCTTCGGGCTCGGTAGCCTTTATGAGTTGATCTCCAACGGCGTGATCCTCGGGACGGTGTTCGGACACATGGCCGCGAGCCCTCACGCCTCGAATTTTTACACGTTCGTCACGGCGCACGG
>JBFWRA010000710.1:0-3649 GCA_050249155.1 Isosphaeraceae bacterium
TTGATCGACTGACCGATAGGATCCTCGTAGGGGAAGAGGGTCTTGGCGGTCTCGTGGGCGAGGACGGCGTTGTTTTTGAGCTTCTCGTTGTCGGCCTCGGTGAGGAATCGGCCGCGTTCCATCGAGAGTCGGTTGAACTCGTCGTAATCGTGGGTGGTGCCGACGACCCGGCCGTCGATGAACCGGTTGAGGTATCGGATTTGTTTGCGGATCTCACGGATCGGAAGGGCCTTGGTGATCGTGGGCACGGTGGCCATGATCCGGTCGAAATCGTCGTATTTCAGGCCGTAATTCAGCACGCGGGCGGGACGGCCGCCGGCGGCCTGGGCCTCGTCGCTGGGCTTGACGGAGCGAACGATGATATTGGTCGCTCCGAGTTGCTGGATGCGTTCCAGTGCCTCTCGGCTGGACCCCTCGCCGATGGCGAGCATCGAGATGACCGCCGCCACGCCGAAGACGATGCCGAGGACCGTCAGGCCGGAGCGGAGTTTATGCAAGAGCAGGCTTTTCATGCCGAGCTTCAGCCCGCGCCAGATGCGTCCCATGAGTTGGTGCCTCGAGGAAGAGGGGGGAGCGGAGCGACCGTGGTCGTGTTGGAATCGGGAGGATCCGACCCCGCTCAGGCGGGGGCCGGCTGGGTGTGGGAGGCCGCCTGCATCCGGGCGCTGGGGCCGTCGTCGTAGATCAGGCCGTCACGCATTCGGATGATTCGTTTGGCGTGCTCGGCGATGTCGTCTTCGTGGGTGACCATGATGATGGTCTTTCCCGCGTCGTTGAGTCTGCCGAGCATCTCCATGATTTCGTGGCTGGTCTTGGTGTCGAGGTTGCCGGTCGCCTCGTCGGCGAGGATGATGAAGGGGTCGTTGATGAGCGACCTGGCGATCGCCACGCGTTGCTGCTGACCGCCGGACAGCTGGGTGGGCCGGTGGTCCAGGCGATCTCCCAGTCCGACCAGCCTGGCGAGTTCCTCGGTCCGCCGCTGTTGCGATTCCGAAATAATCCCGCCGCCCTGATAGGTCAGGGGGAGCTGGATGTTCTCCGTGACGGTGTATTGTTGAATCAAATTATAAGATTGAAAGATGAATCCGATGTAACGCGACCGGACTTCGGACAGTTCGTCGTCGGAGAGTCTGGCGACGTCGCGACCGCCCAGGAGGTACTGGCCGTTGGACGGACGATCGAGACAGCCCAGCAGGTTGAGCATGGTGCTCTTGCCGGAGCCTGACGCCCCCATGATCGCGACGTATTCGCCGGGGTAGAAGTCGACCGAGACGCCGCGTAGCGCGTTGACGATGACCGGCTGATCGCTCACCCCACCGCGGCGGCCGAAGAGGCCGCCGCCGCCGTGGTGTGCCATGACGTAGGTCTTCTCAACGTCGATGAGGCTGACGATCGGCTTATGGGGATCGACGCCGTTTTCAAACCCGACGCTCATTGACCAGGTCCTCCGGCGCCGCCCCTCGGTCCACCGCCTCCGCCACCGAAGCCGCCGCCGGCCCCGCCTCGCGGTCCACCACCGCCTCCGCCGAAGCCTCCTCCTGGGCCTCCTCCGCCGAAGCCTCCTCCTGGGCCTCCTCCGCCGAAGCCTCCGCCGCCGCCGAAGCCGCCGGGAGGACCGCCACCGCCGGGTCCACCGCGACCCATCTGGCTCATCTGGCTGATCTCCTCGTCGGTGAACCCGGCCCCCTTCAGGATCGAGGCGCGTTCCTCGGGTGTGCCGGTGAAGACCTTCATGCGGTCTTCCTGGGAGATCTTCTGGAACTTCTCACGGAAGGCGGGGTTCATGCCTCCGCCACCCTTGCGGGCGGTCTTGGCCTTGGCCTTGGCGGGGTCGCCCGCCGCGCCGGGTTCCGCTCCCTTGGCCGCGGCCTGGGTGCCTCCGGCCTCGGTGGGCACCGGGGCGACGCCGATCTTCGCGACGGCTCCCCAATCCTTGGTGCCGGCGTCCTTGGAGCTTGATCCGAACCGCTCGCGCTTCTCTTCCTCGGTCAGCAGGCCGATCGGGTTCAACGCGACGGACTCGCCGTTCTTGATCCCCTCCTTGACCTCGACGAGCTTGTCGTTGGAGATCCCGAGTGTGACGTCGCGCCAGTCGAAGGACCCGTCGGCTTTGCGGACGGCGACGTGGTCCTTGCCGCCGTACTGCAGCACGGCGGTCACGGGAACGCTCAGCACGTCGTCGCGCTGCGTGACGAGGATTTCGACCTGGGCGGTCATTCCCGGTCGAAGGCCGCTGATGCCTTTGTTGATCCGGATGTGGGTCGTATAAACCTTCACGTCGGAGCTGAAGAAGCTGTTCGGGTCGGGCAGGGGCGCCACGTCCTCGACGACTCCCGGAAGCACCTCGTCGGCGAACGCGTCCACGCGGATGCGCGTCTGAAGGCCGGGGGTCACGCGGTCGATCATCGACTCGTGAACTTTCGTGTTGACCTGCATCTTGTTGATGTCGGGCAGGCTGAAGATCTTCTGACGTTCGCGGACGGTCGCCCCTTCCTCGATCTGGGGCTGGTTGCTGCCGCCGAATCGGTTCGGGTCGTTGGCGTAGACGACGATGCCGTCACCGGGCGCGTAGAGCTTGCAATTGGTGATCTGGCGGTTGAGCTTCTCTTCCTTGGACTTTTCCAGTTCCCAGGTCGACTGCTTGGCCAGTTCGTCCGAGCGGGCCTTCTCGACCTCGCTCTGAAGCTCCTTGATGGTCTTGTCCTTGGTGAATTTCTCGAGCACGTTCCGCTTGGTCTGGGCCTGTTCCAGCGCGAACTTGGCCCGCTGCAGCGCGAGCTTCTCCGAGATGTTCTGGCTGAGCGAGACGTAGCCCTTCTGAAGCATCCGGTCGGACCAGTCGACGCGGTCCTCGGCGCGCTTCAAGTCGCTCTCGGCCAGGGCGATTTCGCCCTGAACGGTCTCATATTCTTGCTTGAAGATACCTTCGGTATACTCGGTGACGGCGATCTCCGCCACCTCGCGGGTCAGCTTGGCGTTCTGGTAAGCGGCCTCGGCCCCCTTAGTCGCGATCACCTGGTTGGTGAGGTTGTCCTTCAGGGCGGCGCTGTCGAGTTCGCAGACGAGCTGCCCTTTGTTGACTCGGGTTCCCTCGGGCACGATCGAGATGATCGCGGTCTGGCCTTCGACGAGGCAGTAGACGTCCTGGTTGGCCGAACTCTCCAGGCTCCCGCGTTCGACGACCGTCACGGGCAGGTCGGCGGGTTTGACCTCGAAGACGATGGTGTCGACCCTGGATCGTGGGACGATCGAACCGACCATCGATTTGAGGCCCTTGCTGACCCCGGGGGAGCCCACCGCGATCACGCCGGCCGCGGCCAGGGTGAGGACCACCCCGGCCGCCAGGACCTTACCCCCCGACCGGCTGGGGCGCCGCCCCGGCAGGGGGCGTTGCAGCTCCGGTAGGTCGCGCGCCATAGGTGGCGGGGCCTGGGCCTGGGCTGATGGGCTCTTCAGGGAAAAGTTCATGGAAGGCCTCCCATTCGTCGTAAGGCAGAATCCCGAGGTCGCGGTACAAGGCCAGGCGGTTCTGCTGGTAGGTGGTCCAGATGTTGATGAGCTGATTCTCGGTGCCGAGGAGTTGGTTCTGGGCCTGGATCAGGTTGTTGGTCTGAACGGCGCCCTGGGTGTTTCCCGCGGTGGCCGCGCC